>NZ_JAILWA010000010.1 GCF_025699255.1 Nitrosopumilus sp.
ATAGTGGTGAAGCTCCAGGACAGAACCAAGAGAGTGCACCAGGAAATAGTGGTGACGAAACAGATTTGCCACCAGGATTTGAAGCATCTGGAGACAATCCATCTGAGAACGGGATAACAAATGGTAACGGATTAGGAATTGGAAAGATTCCACCAGGATTAGCAAAATTGTTTGGTAATGAAGAGGATACTAGTAATGAAGATACATCAGAATTTGACAGTACATCAAATACTGGAAATACAAATGGTAACGGTCTAGTTGGATTTGAAGACACCCCACCAGGATTAGCAAAAAAGTTTGATGATTATTCATCAAGTTATGCACAAAATCCTGATGATTACTTTGAGAATCACTTTGAAGCATCAATAGATGATGTCTTTGAAACAAACTTCGATGGAAGTAACAAAGGCAATGGTGAAGGCAAAGGTACATTGGGTTCATTTGGTGGAAAGTTCGGAGCACCACCAGGCCAAATCAAGAAAGGCGGACAAGAAGATAATGGAAAGGGTGCAAGTGACAATGCAATTTGTCACAATGGATTTACACTATATGTCAATGCAAAAGCTGTTAATGCTCACCTTAATCACGGAGATACTCAAGGAGTATGTGCATCAGCAGGTATTACTGATGGAGAATCAGGAAACACATCAGGTACTGTAGGAACATCATACACTGCAAAAGGATTTACAGCATTATCAAATGTCCTAGTAGACATTACATCAAGTATTAGACTAGATGTAATGGCTCCAAACGGTACAAAGATTAGTGGAAATCCATCAGTGACACAACCATATAGTTTCACTCCAGATACAAATGGTGATTGGGATATTGATGTTACTTCATCTGGCGGATATACTCATACCAGAACAGTGTCTGTGACGGGAGGTCCAGATGCATCTGCATCTGCTGGTGCAGGTCCATTTACTCAAAATGTAGCCATACCACTAACTGGTTCATGTACTGCTGATTGTGGCACAACATTATCATGGTCATGGGCCATAACAACTCAGCCAACTGGCGGAGGAGGACCACCATCATTGGATGATTCAAGTCTACAAAACCCAACACTAGATCCAACTAGAGCAGGAGATTATGTGTTAACATTAACTTACACAAACACATTAGGATACTATGAAGTAGATACGGTGTCATTTACAGTTGATCCTTAGAGAAAACTCTGAATCACAACATATCTTTGATTCTCGAATATTTTGAATCAGAAATAATGTTCAAAGAATGCATTGTATCAAGTTCTGATTCGATTTGTTCTTTAAGATAATCAGATAATTTTTGATCATAGCCATCTTCATATTTTTTTTCAGGAACATCTACAACTTTTTCAATAACTTTTTCCACAATTCTTTCAGCAGGTTTTTCCTCTACAGCAACTTGAGGAGTATGATTCTTGAATTTCTTTATTCCAATCACACCTACAATCAATATTGGAATAACAATAACGGCAATTACAAGAGAATAGTTTTTTTCTACTTTGGCTGAAACAGTTACTGGACCATCAATGAATACCTGAGCAACATTACCATCGTATTCTACTTCAGCACCATCCCATCCAGACAATGAATTAAGAACCAATCCATCACCTCCAGAATTTATTCCAATGGGAACAGTAACACCCTGTTCATACCAACCACTTCCAGTGGTTTCGCCAAAGTCAGAAATTACATTGAGTTTGTATTGAAAAGTAGTAAAGAAATCCACCTGATGGTATTCATTCATAGTAATTGGAGGTGTCGTAAAGGAGGTAGAACCATCATCCTCAATGTTCCAAAATTCAGATTTGTCCAAAGACCAACCAGTAACTTCTTGCCTTACTTTGTTTTGCTCAATTTCAGTAGTTTTTTGCACGTTTACGGATACAGCAGTACCTGCATCAAACCAATTATCATTGGTTGGAGATGATGGAAGATATGAGAAATCATTGGTTCCCTCTACGCTTAGAGCATATTGCTGCGCAGCTCCAAACATAATATCATGAGAAGAATCAGTTGGAATGTTTAGAGTAAAATCACCTCGAGCAGTTCTAGAAATTTTTACTTTTTCACCATCAAGCGTATAGGACTCCAGATTAAACCTGCTTGTTTCATCATTGACCCAAGAATGATTCTGAGTAAGAGTAAATGTTTGTCCAGGAATTAAAGGGATCTCATATGAGGGCAAAACATTATTTTCAAAACTAACACTAATCATATTTTGGTTTGAGAATTGTGCATCAACAGTGTTGTCAGAATGTGCTACAAAAATAGAACCACATAAAATCAATCCAAATATTATCAAAAACTTCATGATTCTGATACCACCAATGTTTCCAAACCAGAATATTTTGAATCCAGTTTTTCGTTAATTTTATCAAGGGATTTTTTGTAATCGCTGTTTAATGTTTCGTATTTTCCACGTGGAATAACATCAGAGTCAAAATCAGAATGCAATTTCTTTAGAGACTGCTCGTAACCATGTTTTTTTGCAAGTAACAAATAAAATTCATCTGAAATTGGCCACGTATTTTTTGGCAATTCAAATACATCTCCAATTGGTTGTGTGCTTTCACCCCTAAAGCTATCAATCTCTTTGATTTTTTGGAATCTATATGCAGTCAAAATATACCGTACATCATTTGATGCATATTTTAGTTTCTCAGCAAGACCACATTTTAGAAGAGATTTTTCTATGGTTAATCTCACAAGATCTTGTTTTGATTTATCATGTTCTCCAGTTGTCTTTTTGGCAATTTCAGAAAGCTTTACTGGGCCCATTTTCTCAGCAGTTAATTCAGCTATTGCAAACAGAATTTTCTGAGTAAGCAATTCTTTTGAAACATCTTCCAAGTATTTGAAACAATTTTCTTTAAGGTTTTTTACCTTCAAAATACGTGAAATAAGATCTTCTTCACTAAGCAATCACAATCACCATTTCTCTTAACAACTGACTCTAAAGTGGATAGACATATTATTTTTGATAAAATCTTGATATTTTTTGTGTGATTCAGACATTTTGAGGCTAGTTTTAAAGGGAACAAAGTTTGCAGGATGTTGTGAAAGCAAGATTTAATGGAAAATGTGTAGAATGTGGAGACGTAATAAAAACAGGTAAAGAGATTCTGAAGAATTCAAAGGATCAATGGGTTCACAAAGCATGTTGTGATCTAGAAGAAGAGTTGCCATAGACAAATTAGTAATAAATTTTTTAAATGACTTTGTATTTTTGAGATTATAATGGGCACAAAATCAAATATCGTCCTTATTGCGTCAATTATGGTTATTTTTGGAGTGATAATGATTCCAGCAAATATTTCAGCTGAATCAAATCATGTAACTGTGACTCCAATTAATGCAGATGTAAGTTTGGAGAAAACCACTACCACGATGACAGTCCCTGAAGATAACAAACTCCCATGGGGGATTGTAAGAGGCGAAGCATCAGAAGTAGCAGAAAGATATCCAATAATTATTCAAATGTATAAAGGAGAAGATCCGGTTCATTTTGCACAAGTTGATGCTAAAGGTGACGGTTCATATGAATACAAATTCAGAGTAAGAAGTGTAGATTCTAACACAGGAGAGTTTGTAAATATCTTTCAAGGAGATTACACTGTAAAAATTTACAAGGTAATTCCAAATACTAATGATTTAGCATAATCAACAATATTTCATAGAATTCATATACTGAATATCCAAACGAAGAGCTAGAAAATGAGCAAGAATTTTTGGCACGATATCGAATCAGGTACAGATGTTCCTGAAATAATTAATGCGATTGTAGAAATTCCAAAGGGTTCTATGAACAAGTACGAATACGATAAGAAACACAATATGATAAAATTAGACAGAGTTTTGTTCTCACCATTTCATTATCCTGGAGATTATGGGTTAATTCCACAAACGTTATCTGAAGACGGCGACCCGCTGGATGCACTAGTATTAGTTACAAACCCAACTTATCCTGGAATTCTAATCGAGGCAAGGCCCATTGGATTACTCCAAATGAAAGATGACGGGAAATTAGATGACAAGATTATTTGTGTTGCAACAAATGATCCAAGATATTTGCACACAGCAGATATTTCAGATATTGAAGATCACTATCGTTCAGAAATCGCCCACTTTTTCCAAGTTTACAAAGATTTGGAAGGCAAAAAAGTAGAGATCATGGGATGGAAATCAGCTAAAGAAGCCAAAGTGGTAATTATAGAATCTATAAAAAGATACAAAGACACGTTGAAAAAATATTAACATGACAAAAGAGTGTGAACATTTCATTCAAGAAAACAAAGTATCTCAAAATACAAAAAATTGTGAAGAGTGTGAAAAAGAACATCTTCCAGTAGTTGCACTTCGAATGTGTTTAACATGTGGACATGTAGGTTGTTGTGATTCATCTATTGGAAAACACGCAACTAAACATTTTGAAGAAACAGGGCATCCAGTTATGCAAGCAGTACCAGAAAAGATTTGGAAGTGGTGCTACATTCATGAAGAATATTATTGATAGAATAAATTATTTTTCCATAATATTCTAATCGTAAACCATTAACCCTTTTTCTTCAAGCAATGCATGAATTTGGTTGACAGAACGATGAACATCTTTTTCAAGTTTGGCCCCAACACATACCAACTTACCAGATGCAAAAATCAAGATCACAGTTTTTGGGTCTAGCATTCTATGAATAAGTCCAGGGAATTGTTCTGGTTCATACATACTTCTTGGGAGAGTTCTTGCAGCTTGTTCCAAGTTTACCTTACCGCCAAGATTGATAGAAGATACTATATTTTGAATAGAAACCAAAGGATCATTTTTAATTTTGATTTTTCCTTTCCTTAGAATTTTCACCACTTCAAAGACAGCAGTTTCAGCTAATTCTTGGGATTTGGCACCGGTACATACCATCTTTCCAGAACCAAAGAGGAGCGTGGCAGTCTTTGGGTTTTTGAGTCTAAATACGGCTCCAGGGAATTGTTCTGGATGATATTCTACTGCAGGGAATTTTTTAGTGATATCCACCAAGTCTAATTTTTGTTCAATGGTAGCAGATGCTACAACATTTACAATTGCAATTACAGGTTTAGTTTGAGTCATTTTTTCACTTACCTCCCATTACATCCATATTTTGATCCAATCTCAAGCCTTTGTATCTATTTCTAATTGTTACTTCTGTAACGTTTGCAGCTTCTGCAATATCACGTTGAGTTTTATCTTCACCGTTTTTCACACAAGATAGGTATAGTGCTGCAGCTGCTAATCCCATTGGATCTTTCCCTGCAGATTCTTCATGAGCTTGAGCATCTTTGAGAACTTTAACTGCATAGCGTTTTGTTTTTTCAGTGATTCCAATAGAACTTGCAATTCTTGCAACACATTGAACTGGGTCTACCACAGGCATTTTCAATTCTAATTCTTGGTGTAAAATTCTATAGCATCTCGAAATATCTTTTTTCTTGATATTACCTGCATCAGAAACATCTTTTAGAGTTCTAGGAGTTTCAGTGTCCCTACATGCAGCATAAAGAGATGCTGCAATTAATGCAGAAATAGAACGACCTTTCACCAGTCCTTTTTCTAATGCTTTTCTGTAGATGTATGATGCCTTTTCAATAACTGCATCAGATAATGAAAGTTTGTCTTTTAATGTAGATAATTCACTTAGTGCTTGTCGAAGGTTTTTGTCTGAAGAAGCATTTACTTTACTTCTACTATCCCATGTTCGTAGTCTTTCGATAGTACTTTTCATTGTAGATGTTAGAGGTTTTCCAGAAGAGTCTTTGTTCATAGGACTGATGATTGTTGCAAGACCTCTGTCATGCATTGCAAGAGATGTAGGCGCTCCTGTTCTAGTTGGATCTGCGCCACCTTCTTTGGAAAATGATCTCCATTCAGGGCCAGAATCTTGCAATGTCTCTGTAATCACATAACCACATTTTCCACAAAATCTTTCGCCGGTATCATTATCAGTCAACATGGCATTTTTGCCACAACGACCACATGTCGAATCTGCATTAATAATTTCTAAAACCAAAGGTAATTCCAATATTGCACAGTTGATTTCCTATATGAACCGATTTATTCTGCCATTTTTGAAGAAAATAACGAGCCTGGAAATAAAAGGAGAATTTCCACAGTAACAAGATCCTAGGCACAAAAACAAAGATCAGAAAAACAGATTTTAGCAGTCGCAATCACATATGAAAAATCAACATCATATTCATTTTTTAATAGTTGTAAATCAGCAAATTGAGATGTCATCGTATCAGCTAGGAAAATGGGATCTATCAGAATTATCTAAAAATCCAAAAAGCCCTGCATTTCAAAAACAAATTCAAGAATTAGAGCAACTTGCAAAAAAGTTTGAAAAAATCAAATCTAAACTTAATCCAAAAATGTCTTCAAAACAATTTATGCATATCTTAGATCAAGTAGAAGAAATTTCTGAAAAGATGAGTAAGATTGGTGGATATGCATCATTATCTTATTCTTCAGACACACAATCAGATGAAGCAACATCGTTGATGACTAAAATGTCAAAACTTGGTTCTGAGATTTCAAATAAGATTTTATTTTTTGATTTGTGGTGGAAAACTCAAGTAGATGATAAAAATGCAAAAAGACTCATGAGTGATGCTGGAGAAATAACAGAATATCTCTCACATAAAAGACTGTTTGCAAAATATGCTTTAAGTGAACCAGAAGAGAGAATCATCAACACACTAGATGTTACAGGGATTTCTGCACTTGTAAAATTGTATGACAAGATAACAAATTCATTTGAATATAAAATGAAAATTGGAAACAAATCCAAAACAATGACTAGAGAAGAACTTACAAATTATGTGAGAAGTACAAATCCAAAAATTCGAGAAACAGCATACAAAACCATTCTTTCAAAATATTCAGAAAATAAAGGAGTCATTGGAGAGATTTATCAAAACATTGTTCTCAATTGGAAAGACGAAGGGATAGAAATCAGAGGTTACAAATCTCCAATATCAATGAGAAACATCGGTAATGATGTAGATGACAAAACTATAGATTCTTTGTTAACAGTATGCAAAAAAAATTCTCCAGTTTTTCAGAAATTTTTTGTACAAAAAGCAAAAATGCTAAAAATGAAAAAATTGCGAAGATATGATTTGTATGCTCCTGCCACATCCAACATTAAAGAAAAAAACTATTCGTATGACAAATCAGTAAAATTGGTTTTTGAGTCACTTGGCAAGTTTAGTGGGACTTTAGAAGAATATGCAAAAAAAGTATTCAATGAAAAACATATTGATTCAGAGATAAGACAAGGTAAAAGAGACGGAGCATTTTGTAGTACTCTGACGCCAAAAATTACGCCGTATGTATTAGTAAATTTCACTGGGAAATCAAGAGACGTGTTTACTTTAGCTCATGAACTAGGTCATGCCGTACATAGTCAAGCTGCACAAGATAGATCAATTCTTGTTCAAGATGCGCCATTGCCACTTGCAGAAACTGCATCAACATTCTCAGAGTTATTATTGTACGATAATTTGTCAGATAAAATTTCTGATGATGAGAAAAAAATTATGCTTTCAGAAAAAATAGATGATCTTTATGCAACGATACTAAGACAATCATTTTTCACAATTTTCGAAGTTGATGCTCATGAACAAATTGGTAATGGAACAACTATAGATGAAATATCAAAAACATATTTGAAAAATCTTAAAACACAATTTGGAAATTCTGTGAGTTTAACTGAAGATTTTGAAATAGAATGGAGTTGTATTCCTCATTTTTATCACACTCCGTTTTACTGTTATGCATATTCATTTGGAAATTTGTTAGCATTGTCATTATTTCAAAGATACAAAAAAGAAGGCAAAGACTTTGTTCCAGCATATATCAAGATTTTAGCTGCAGGAGGATCCAAAAAACCAGAGAAATTACTTTCTGAATATGGATTTGACATATCTAGTCCCAAATTTTGGCAAGAAGGATTTGATTATGTTAAAGAACAAGTTAGCACATTATCAAAACTGAATTAATTTTTAGAATAAATGGGGCTGACAGTCCAACGCATGGACTGCCAGCTTGTTCCCCGAACGGTTTGAATTCGATGTCAATACCAAGACAAAGATAATCTGATTTAAACCTTTGAAATTATTTCAAATCTAATTTTTTAGGTTTGATTTTTCTTATGGAACCTATCAAAATTCCAATCGTAATACCCAATTGATATAGGAAATATAGCAAAACTTCAAAAGTGCTAGGGGTAAAATCAGTGAACCTACTCACTGCAGTTAATATCAATATGAGGGCACTAAAAAAGAAAACAAAGCCTTTAGCAAGGCCATTAAGATTTGTAAATTTTAACAATACAAAACTCATCACAGTTACAGATAATGCCAAAACAGTCAGAAAACCAGTATTCATGCCAAAAATTAGGAAAAGTGATGATGCAACTTCCCCAGGACTGTTAGCTGAAAGGTTTGCAAGAGTGATTTTTTCAGGAGATGCAAATCTTGGCACACTAAGAATGGCATTAGCTAAAAACAAAACAAACATTGAAACTGATACAGTTTTAACATGATTTTGTAAACGGGGGAATCTAACAAGAATAGCCCTTCCTAGAATAATGCCTTGAAATAATCCAATACCTAAAGCACTCAAAACAGCAATTAGTTGAATAATTGGATGGAGGTATAGATCAACAAGAAAAGGAATCAAAGCCATATCAACTGAAGAGACAAAAGACCTGATATTAGTTACAAGATAAGAAATTTTGATCATAAATGAAAAAAAATCATCCTAGAAAATGAAAAAAGAACAAAATAAGAGTAAATTTAATAATTTCATTTTATGAAGAGCACCCAATGCAAAGAATTCTTTTGCCATTGATTTTGGTCATCATGATAGGGATTTCTACAAATTATGCATTTTCACAAGAAATGGGCCTGGCAACTTTTCAGGAAACAGCCCAAATAATTATCGATAAAAGCATATCACAGAATGTTACAGCATCCATTACTCTACAGAGTACAAGCCTTCAAGAAATTCAAATACCAGCAGAACTAGAAAAAAAGATTAGAGAAAATAAACAGGTTACTGCCATAATTGTAACAAATGAAGAACGATGTGTTCTAGGAGTTGTGAATGAATCATGTATCATGATAAATGTTGTAGTAGATGATGATGACAGAGGAATCTTTGGACTACAAGATAATGCAAAAAAAGTTTCAGAATCATATATTGATGAAATAAATCAAGTTTTTGATACGGATGCAAAATTTCATTCAGTATTCATACATAATGATGACATCTCAAACAAAGCACTAGAAACATCAGGAATAATTTCAGGAAGAGGAACAATCTCAGCAGTTTACACAATGCCTAAAGAAGACACCAGTTCAATGTATGAAAAAATATCAGCTATTTTGATACCTAAAACTATTCGTGATTCTGAGGGATTTTATGAAATAGCTAAAGAATTATCAAATGATAAAAATGCAAAGATGACATTTTCTTTGATCCCATTTGAAACAAAATCATTATTTCAATTGAAACTAGCAGCAGATTTTCCAGGAAAAGCTTCTACAATTTCAGAAATTAATCCATTAGAAATTTTCAATGTCAACAGCATCAAGAGATCAGATTATTTTTCAGGAGGATTTTATCCACTTAATTCTATTATTCAGGTAGTGATTTTATCAGATGACGACATTAATGTGTCAAATGTAAATGGGAAAATTATTCCAACACAAATTATTGATGAAGAAAAAATTCCCATAGATATTACAGATAATGGATGGATTTTTGATCCAGATGCAGGGAAAAGAATTCAAGGAAAATATATTTTTGGAAAAGAGTCATCAATTGACAAAAATGAATTGGTTTTTTCTTTAGCAGGGGAGAAAATTAAAACAGAAAAACCAGAAACAGATGAATCAGTTATAGTAGTAGGAATAATAACAATAGTAGCTATTGCAGCTGCAATATTCTATCTTAAAGGATATAGAAAATAATCACAACAACAAAACAGCTGCAGCAAAAACAGTAGTCCATTTACCGTCCTTGTCACCTTTTGTTGCTTGTGTAATGTTATGAGTATTGTATATTTCTCCAGAAATAGACCATTGTTGTCTTTTTTCATTCCATGCCTTGTCAGCATCAAAAGGAATTCCTAAAGAAGAAGCAAGCATTTGTGCAGCAATATCTTCTGCATAGTCACCAGCTTGAACTTCATTTTGTCCAAATGCCTCATATTCGGAAAGATACCCATATCTGCTAGTATCCTTTGGTTGAGCAATACCCACAGATGCAGAGCAAACTCTGTGAGGTTCATTAGTTTGATTTTTCGAATAAATAGTAAAGAGAATTTGTCCTGGAGAAATTTTTTTCAAACCTTCTTTTCTAGAAATTAGTTTTGCTTTAGGCGGAAATATACTTGAAATCAAAACAAGATTAGTACCAGCAATACCAGCATCCCTTAGAGCATATTCAAAACTAGTTAATCTATCTTCATGAACACCTTTACCTTTTGTAAGAAACAAATTCTTTGCAACTAAATCTAACATTTCTGAATTGTTGAAAGAGAGTTATTATTTATACTTTAATTGAAAGAGAACACAAGCTGAAAATATTATCACATATGTCTAATCTCGTTTTTTCTTCTTTTTTCGTTTATCAGGCTCTTTTTGAATTTGGGTCAAAAAGATGAAAGTGAAAAATGCGCCCAATCCAATATTTATCACACCCATGAAAGTGATCATCATTGTCATGGAAGGAGGAGCAATTGCCAATCCAATAACCAACCCCATAACACCAGTTGCAAAAAACATCATCATCAAAACCTTGACTCTAGTAGGTTCGATGTACCTCATATCAGATATCAAAAGTGGTCATTATTATAAACTGACGGTAAATTTGACAGATTTTTCAAAATATATTTTAAAAATTATTTACAGGTAACACTTTAAACCTTCAAAAATTTCATTGTACATCGTGCCAATGTAGCTCAGCCTGGTTAGAGCGGCTGATTTGTAATCAGCAGGTCGTGGGTTCGGATCCCGTCATTGGCTCTTAATTTTCTATAATGTAAAAGATTCAAGATTTGGCAATACGAATAAGTATACTGGATTTTGAGTAAATGAAAATGAGTTCCGAGATTGAAAATAATGAAAAAGTCACAGT
Organism: Nitrosopumilus sp.; assembly: GCF_025699255.1. NCBI lineage: Archaea > Thermoproteati > Nitrososphaerota > Nitrososphaeria > Nitrosopumilales > Nitrosopumilaceae > Nitrosopumilus > Candidatus Nitrosopumilus sp. The sequence continues at coordinate 11,164 of NZ_JAILWA010000010.1, forward strand.
AAAAAAATCAACGTTTAACGGATTAATTATAGGAATAATTGTGTTAGTCGGAATTGCATCTTTCTTTGCAGGTTCATTTACAACAAATTTGAATTCAGAACAGATTTCAGACGAAGACTTGGAAAAAGCATTATCAAAATTAGAGTTAAAATTATTACAAAATCAATTACCTACAAAGCAAGAAGCTGCTCCTGTAAAAATTTCAGCAGATAATGATCCGATAATAGGAGATCCAAATGCGCCTATCACCATTATTGAATTCTCAGATTTTCAATGTCCATTTTGTGCAAGATTCCATACTCAAACATTACCAACTATTCTTGAAGAATATATTGATCAAGGCAAAGTGAAATTGGTTTTCAGAGACTTTCCTATTCAAAGTATTCATCCAAATGCATTACCTGCATCAGTAGCAGCTGAATGTGCAAATGAACAAGGAAAGTTTAGAGAAATGCATGACATATTGTTTGAAAAACAAAACGAATGGAATAATCTTGAAACTACACAGGCGTTAAACATGTTTAGTCAATATTCAACTAGTTTACAACTAGATGAAGAAACATTTGATTCATGCCTAACTAGCGGAAAACACATTGAAGAAATTAAAAAAGATCTAGATGATGGTAGAAATTACGGAGTATCAGGAACACCAGGTTTTTTTGTAGGAAATGATCAAATCGGATTTGTAGAATTGAAAGGAGCTCAACCGTTTGAAAGTTTCAAAAAAATTATTGAAGCTCAACTAGATGCATAAAGAATAACAAGCGTTTATTAGGGCACAAACGCGATTAAGCATCAGAATAATGACGAGTGGGCAATGAGCTTTTTCGTCATTGCCAAAGAGAAAAAAATAAAATGACAAAATTTCAAGATTTAGGATTAAACGACGAAGTGCTAAAAGGAATTTCTGAGCAGGGATTTGAAGAAGCATTTCCAATTCAAGAAGCAGTAATTCCAGTATTATTATCAGGAAGAGACGTAGTAGGACAAGCTCATACAGGTTCTGGAAAAACTGCGGCATTTGCATTATCAATGTTGCAAGAGATTCAACCTAAACAAGGAATTCAAGGATTGATCATGGCGCCAACAAGAGAGTTAGCAATGCAAATCAGTGATGAGATTAAAAAATTTGGAAAATACACAGGAATTAAAATTGCAACAGTGTATGGAGGACAAGGAATGGGAATTCAATTAGATGCGCTTCACAGAGGAGTAGAAATTGTTGTAGCTACACCAGGTAGATTGATAGATCATCTCAAGAGAGGTTCAATTGAACTCAGAGATGTATCTCACATTGTTCTTGATGAAGCAGACACGATGCTAGATATGGGATTCGTAGATGATATTCAGTTTATTTTAGATCTAGCCCCAGAAAACAGAGTCATGTCATTGTTTTCAGCAACAATGCCAACTGAAATTTTAAGATTATCAGAAGATTATTTGAATAACCCAAAGCAGTTCTTACTGGATGCAGATGATCTTAGTGGAGAAGGAATTGATCAATCATACTTGGTAATTAAAGACAGAGACAAATTCAAGTATCTAATTGATTTCATAAAACCTACAAAAGGACAAAGCATTGTATTTTGTTCAACAAAATATAGGACTAGAGATGTTGCAAAATTCCTGCATCAAGAAAAATTCAATGCAGTAGCTATTGAAGGAGATATGTCACAGCATAGAAGAGAGCAGTCAATGGGCAAATTCAGAAGTGGAAAAGCAGATATTCTCGTTGCAACAGATGTAGCATCAAGAGGAATCGATGTTCCAAGAGTAGAATTAGTTGTAAATTATGATGTTCCAAATCAAGAAATGGCATATTTTCATAGAATTGGAAGAACAGCAAGAGCAGGAGCAAAAGGTAAGGCAGTTACATTTGTCTCATATTCATCAGTAGGAGATTGGAATCTAATCAAACGTCAAATCAAAGTTCCACTCAAAGATTTGAATCAGGAGATGGGAATTCAAATTTCAATTCCAGATCCTCTAAAAAGACAAACACCATCAAGAAGATACGGTGGTCAGTCTAGATCCAATTACTCAAGAGGGGGACGTTCTGGAGGATATGGAAGATCAGATAGAGGAAGAAACCCTAGAGACGATAGAGGGGGAAGAAAAAGATATGGAGACAGAGATGGTAACAGAAATAGCTACGGCGGACGTAGCAGATGGTAAAACTGTAAAACTTAAAGACTCCAAGTACGTAATCAATTTAAGATAAACTAATGCACAAAGGATTCATTTTATTAAATTGTGATCTAGGAGCCGAAGAGTATATTGTAGATGAATTAAAACAAATGCAAGACATTACAAATGCATATCTTACTTTTGGGGCATATGATGTAATTGCAGAAATTCAATCAGAAAATCAAGATGAATTTGAAAAAGTAATTGCAACTATTCGCAAACTATCCAGAGTTGTAAGCACCATGACTCTAAATGTAATAGTTCCCGAATAATTGTTATATGAGTAAATTTAGGATTTTTCAAATTGCAGAAAATTGATTATGAAGCACCAGTATGGGTACTAAATTACAATAATCCAGAGCCTCTTTTAGAACATGCCATCCACATGCTTGAAAGGCACGGAGTTAAGCGTGAAGATATGGAAATTACAGAGACGCCAACTGCAAAAGTAGGTGCAATAGTAGTAGAAATTTGGCCATATGAGCTTGTAATAGGAAGAGTTAGAACTATACGAAATGATTCATTTATCAGCGGTACAGAATTTACTATTGAGTTAAAATTAGATGAGAATGGAAATTACATAGATTATCTTTGAAGAAAAATAAAATACAAAATATTTCAATTGCAATAATCGGTATCGTCATAATAGTAGGCATAATAGGATACAATTATTCGGTAGATCAAACCAAACAGAAAGGATTCCAATTTGGAAATGAACTTTCACAAATTCAACAAGACGTCACAGAACTACAAACAAAATTTTATTCTGAAAAAATAAAATGGGATGAAGGAGACATTACAAAAGAAGAATTATTAAATTATTATGAAGAGCATGTAAGAGAATTTGAAAAGATTATTTCAAGATATGACAAATTATCGCCACCAGAATTATTTCAAAGTTCAGTAGAGTTATTCAAAATTTCATCAGAAACACAGCTACTGAGCGATATAGAATACATAAAATGGATATCTACAGGAGACGAATCAGCTAAAATTAGATCAGATACACAAATTCAAGAGGCATATGAGTATGAAAATTTAGGATTAGTAGAATTCCAGTTAGCTAAAGCAGGCATCAAAGAATTTAATGAAGCAGATAAATTTTCGCCACCAGATAAAGTACTAAAACAAAAAGTTCTTCAAATTTCAGAAAATATGAAAGCCAAGTGCGATTCAGAATTTAAAAATGATAAAGGTGAATTTGATTCAAACGAGATAGAAATATCATGGTTTAATTGTATTAACGAGGCTGAAAAATGGAAAAAAGACCATTTACCTTAGCATGAAACAAGATTAGAGTAAATCAGAATTCTTCAATTTTTCTAAAATATCAACTAGTTCTTCCATCAAAGAGTTTTTTTCAAGCGGCGTAGGTTGTGAAAAATAGACTGGAAAAGTAATGGTCAACATATCTTGATCAGTGTGAGAGATTCTAATAGAATGTGATTCTCGATTAGTAGAAGATAAGAAATTTTTCCATTTTTGCAAGTGTTCGTTTACTCGTTTTACTTGTTCCTCTACATTTGTCAATGAAGTATCTAATTCTCGATCAAATAATTTGAATTTTACAAGAGGCACCATCACAATGCCACCTGAAATTTTTTCATGATTTTTTAGCATAGAAGCAATAATTTCTTCAGTATTATCTTTAGGAAAAATTTCTCCATAATCAGGATCAAAATATCCTGCAACAAGTTTTTCCGAATCATAGATTCGAAAAAAATCTTCATCAGATTCTAATTTCCACAATAATTTGAAAATCATTCATGAATAAATAAACGATTAATCAAAGACAATTAAATAAACTAGGAAATTAAGAAAGAACAGATGACCATTTCTAAAGAGAACAAGGATTTCATTGATAGTTTGATTGATTATTACATTAGTGAATCAGAATCATATACACAAATTGCAGAAAACTTTGTTCCAGAAATAGAATCTGTACCAGATACAGCATTTGGAATTATCACAGGATGTGTGTATTCAGGGTTTTTGCAAGCATATCAGAATCAACAACAAACACCTAGTTTAGAAGATATGAAAGAATTCAATCAAATTATCAAAGACAGAGCTGCTTTAATCAAAAAAGCAATTCTTGATCCACCCAAAGCTGAACCTGTGAAACAAGAATCTGAAGAAAAATTAGAAGAGACAGATTTAGAAAAGAATTTTGATTAAAAAGAGTGCCCAAATGGGCACCCATTATGACTCCTGTTGGACTGGTCGTACTATCGCAGGTGTATGAATACAGTTAGTATGCGATAACTAACATGAGTGATTTTCTATTAAAACACTTACGTAGAAATTATCAGTAAAAAAAAATAGAAAATCAGATAGTTTAATTCCAACTTATTGGAATATCAGGTATGAGTATAGATGGAAGTAAAATAATTTTTGGATTAGGCGTAGCCGCAGCAGTTGTAACTGCAGGGGTAGCATTGTATTTTTCAATACGTTAAAGATAAATCACAACAATACATCATACCATCATGTCAGATACAAATGAATTCAAAATTACTCAGATAGTAGACAATGGTCAAATAGTACAATTGTCTTTAATTGAAAATATTTCAACTGAACCTATTTCACAAAAACAGATGATTATAGAAAATGTTTCAAATAAGCTAGATTCTGAAACTAAAGAACAAGTGATGCCATTGTTAGAAGCAATTTTACAAGCACAACCAACAGTAAATGTGAAAACATATCAACAAACTCAGATTACTATAGGAATGCCAAAAGGCAGATATGACAACATGGGAAGACCACAAGTTGGAAGTATCATTCAAGTAGATTTAAAAAAAGTCTAGAGATTTGAGTTTATTTCATCAATTGTATGCAATGGCAAAGAACAAGTAAAATTCTTGCAAATAAAAACTGAAGTTTTTTCTTCAAAGGATTTTCCTTCAAAGAAAGGATATTTGGAAAGACTCTCCAGTTGAGAGGCATTTTTGATTGTAATCAATATTGAATTTGGGAGATAATCTAAAAACAAAGATTTGCAAATATCGGAATTTTCAGTATTGATTACTGTGATTTCAACAGGTTTTTGAACATACATAGAAATGGTATTTAGCAAATATCCAAAACCGAAAGGATTCTCAGCAGCCATTTGTGCCTGAGATTCCATGATTTTTGTGGCAATTTCAAGAAAAGTTTGTTTTTGAGACAAATGAAACAATCTCAACATTACAAATGCAGATACAGAATTTCCTGAAGGTAAAGATAGATCATAATTGCTCTTGGGTCGAATTATCAGTTTTTCATGCTCATCAGAAGTCATAAAGAAACTATTGTTTACCGAATCCCAAAAATGCTTCACCAAATAATTCCCCAAACGCATGGACAAACTAAGATATTTCTCATCAGGTTCAATTTCAAATACATCCAGTAAAGCATTAGTAAAATAAGCATAATCTTCTAGATAGCCATCAATCTTTGCAACGCCATTTTTGTAAGTTCGTAATAATTTTTCATCGACTAATAGATTTTTTTCAATAAATGAAATGCAATCTTTAGCAGCATTAAGATATCTAACATCTCCAGTTACACGATAGCCTTTTGCAAAAGCAGTAATCATTAAAGAATTCCAAGAAACCAAAATTTTATCATCCAATCCAGGAGGAATTCTTGAAGAACGAACTTTTAGTAATTTTTCTGCACATAGATTAATTGTTTTTTTAACTTCAGATTCAGAGATGCCAAAATTAAAAGCAACAGTAGAGATATTCAGGTTATTGCACAAAATATTATTTCCTTCCCAGTTTCCACCATCAGTTACATCATAGTATAAGCAAAACAAATCAGCATCTTTTCCTAGAATTTCTTTAATTTCACTTTTTTTCCAAACGTAATATTTTCCCTCGACTCCTTCAGAATCAGCATCATATGCTGAATAGAAACCGCCTTCAGGAGAAGTCATTTCACTAAGTACAAAATCAAGAGTTTTTTGTAAGACTTCGAGATAAAATGGATCTTTCGTGATTTGGTATGCCTCTACATAGTTTACTGGAATTAACGCATTGTCATATAGCATTTTTTCAAAGTGAGGTACTAGCCATTTTGCATCAGTTGAGTATCTAGAAAAACCGCCTCCTATTTGATCAAAAATGCCTCCATTTGCCATTTTTTTCAAAGTTTTAAGCGCAAATTCATTGAATTTATTCAGACCTGTAAACTTTGCATATCTAAATAGAAATGAGATGTTTGCAGCGTTTGGAAATTTTGGAGCAGAGCCAAATCCACCATATGTTGCATCTCCCAATTGAAACAGATTCATTGCAGCCTCATCAAGAATTGTTTTTTCTAATTTTGAAGGAACCTGAAGAGAGTCTGCTTTTGTTAATGCTCCAAGAAATCTTTCAGCAGATTTTTCTATATCCCCAGGTTTTTCTTTCCAAGCTTGTGCTAATTGTCTGCAAATATTTCCAAATCCCGGACGTCCATAAGAATCTAAAACAGGAAAATAAGTTCCTGCATAGAATGGTTTTTGATCAGGGGTAAGAAAGATACTCAATGGCCATCCGCCCTGACCAGTAGCTATCTGACAGACTTTTTGATAAATATCATCAATGTCAGGACGTTCTTCTCGGTCAACTTTGATGTTAATAAAATTCTCATTCATAAATTTGGCAACATCTTCATTTTCAAATGATTCATGGGCCATGACATGACACCAATGACATGAGCTGTATCCAATACTTAGAAAGATGGGTTTGTTTTCATCTTTTGCTTTTTTTAATGATTCATCATTCCAGCCATACCAATTTACAGGATTATTAGCATGTTGAAGTAAATATGGACTACTTTCGTTTATGAGATTATTTTCAACCACAGTTAGTCAGATTTGTTTTAATATTTGTACTTAATCTACAAATTAACTCCAAATTCCTTTACCTTCTGTAAGTTCATAGATTCTAACATTGATTTTTCCCAATAATTTTACTTTTGATTTATGAGCTTTTTTGTCATGACTGTAATCTTTTTTTTCAACTAATTCTTGTAACCGTTTTAATTGTTCCAAAGTAAGTTTTTTGAATTCATGTTTTGAACTGGTGACTAGATGCAATAATTTTACCCTTTCACGATCCTCATCAGTAATTTCAGCCATATTTTTGATATCACCAATTTTGCAAATAAATCTTAGTGTAATAGCAAAGTCAAATAAAATCTAAAAATTAATTTACGAATATTAAAATTTCATGATAAACTAGTGAGAATATGGAAAAAATGCGAGCGATGGTATTATCAAAATGTGCCAAAATTGAAACAGAGCCATTAAAACTAACAGAGATAGACAAACATGAAATCAAAAGATCTAATGAAATTTTATTAAAAATCGAGGCATGCGGGGTATGTCATTCACAATTACATGGGATTGAAGGAGATTGGCAAGATATCGGCATTCCGCCAGCATTGCCAACAGTTCCAGGACATGAAGTAGTAGGAAAAGTAGTACAAATTGGAGACAAAGTTACTAAATTCAAAGTAGGAGATAGAGCAGGAATTACGCCATTGTTAGAAGCATGCAAAGAATGCCAATATTGTAAAGAAGGTAAAGAATACCTTTGCGAATCATCAGTCATCACAGGAGAATCTTTCAAAGGAGGATACACTGAATACATTACTGTTGTTGAAGACTTTGCAACAAAAGTTCCAGAAAAAATGAAAGCAGAATATGCTGCACCATTATTTTGTGCAGGAATCACAGCATACAAGGCTGTTAAGGCATCAGAACCTAAACCAAATAAAAAAATCGGAATTTATGGTATTGGAGGAGTAGGTCACATGGCAATACAATTTGCCAAAGTAGAGAATTGTGATGTGATTGCGTTTTCTAGATCTCAAAAACATCTAGATGTTGCAAAAAGATTAGGTGCAAATGACGCAGTTATTTTCTCCGAAAAACAGCAAGACTTTCTTAACACGCTTAAAGAAAAACACGGCTTACTAGATGCAGCAATAGTTTTTGCACCAGCAGATATTGTAACAGATACAGCTATCAAATCAGTGAAGAAAGGAGGATTAATCGTCATAGCAACCGTGGGTGAAAATCCAGCTTTTATGGCATTTGAAGAGAAGACGATAAGAGGAACGCTAATTGGCTCAACTAAAGACATGGAGCAAGTAATCAAGATATGTGATGAAAAAGACATCGAAGTTATCACCCAAACATTCCCATTGGAAAAAGCAAATGAAGCACTAAAGAAATTAAAAGATTCAGAGATTGAAGCTAGAGCTGTTCTCATACCTTAATTCTTGGCTTAAATATCAGAACAATAGGTTTGTTGTATGAATTGTAAGAGATGTCATCATACGGATGAAGCTCACAGTAAAAATGAGCACAGCGATTCGTTGATTAAGGCAGGAGAATGTCAAATTCCAACTTGTACATGTAGACAATATGTGGATCCCATTCAAGAAATCGATGAAGAACTTTTGTAACAGTTCATATATCAAAATAATTTCAAACATACATGGACAAACACAAACCATCAGATGAGATGATTAAGGATTTAGATAATTTGTTATCAAAACTTAATGCTATGGAAATTGTAGCATCAGATGAATTTCAAAAGAATTCAATTAAAATTCAAAGAGCTCTAATAGAAGGACAAATTCATGCAATCAATGAATTTCAACATTTGAAAAAAGCATTAGATTTGTTGACATTGCAATTATTTGATGTTCAAAATAAAGTCAAGAGTTAAGCTTTGTGTCACTTAAACTGCAACCTGTACATCTAAACAAAGTAGACTTTTCCAATACTTTTTCAGGAATCATTTTTGCCCCACAACAAGGACATGAGATTTGTTCTGGATCTGGAATAGTGTTTTCAGATTTTCTGACAACATAATCAGGCTTTTTTTCAACAATCTCAGAAGAATTACAAACGGGTTTGTAATGAGTTAAGATTTTCTTGTATACATTTTCTCTATGATCATCACTTGATTCAAACAAGGGTAAAATTGCCAGATAGAGGGATTTTTCTGAGCCTGATTTTTCAATCCAGCATTTGTATTGAGGATGTTGAACAAAAAATGCTTTATCATTGGTTTTTTGGCAATTGCCCAGATAGACAATATTGAATTTATCTTTGTCGCGTGAGAGAATTAAATATACAAGTTTTTCCATAGGAGGACCCCATTCTTCAAGAGGAATAGGTCCAAGAAACTCATATTGTAAAATTTGAATGCTCAATGCATGTATTTTTGAGTACTTTCTTTTCATCTTTTCCCAAAAAAATTACTAGTGCCACAAATTTGATCGCAAAGGTACAACTTGAAAAGATTAAATTCGAGAGTTATGGATTTCACGTAAATGAAAGACCCTCACAATTATGCCAAAGTAGGATATTCCATGATTGCTGTTGCAGGAAGCTTAGCAGCCATAGGCATTATTGCACTGTTTACCGCAGACGACGTATTATTATCAGATAATCTTGCAAGAGATAAAACGGCTCATTTCAACGAATGTAAAGAAAGCGATTTCAGAGCAGATGGTTGTGAGAAATATTGGGACAGAATAAACAACAAGGCTTCAGGTATTTTTGTAGATCTTCCAGAATGAGTTAGAACCCATTACTAAAATCTTCTAACATGTTTTGATTTTTTGTGAGTCGATTCATGGCAAAAAATGCACCACCAACAATCCCTGCTTGATAAAAAGTGTACAAGAAAACTCCAGAAGATGTAGGGTCAGATTTTGTAAAACTTAGCACAAGCATTGTAAAGAAGACAAAAGTTCCAACAAAGGTAACCATTCTGTTAATTATACCAGAATTCATTCCAACAATTCTTTTTGTTGCACCAGCCATCAAACCAATGCTAGTTACGATAAGAAATGTTGCACCTCCATTTGCGGTAATGAAGCTGTTAACCCAAGATAATAACCCATCTTCCAAAATGGTCACTTCAGGCATTATGCTTCCCCCATTGATTGCAAAATTTACAGAGCTAAACATCCCACCCATAACAAAAAAGAATAAGAAGATTTTTACAATTGATCTTTTGATAGGACTGCGAATCTCTGTTGGTTTAACAGCTCTTTCAGTTATTCGAACACCGTAGAGAAAACCTACAGCCATTGCAGGTGCAAACATAATATTGATTAGAATAGGAGATTCCTTGTTTATTGTTTCAATTTGAGGATGAAAAATTAAAAATAAAATTATTGCAAGTGAAGCAGAAGTACCAAATAAGATTAAGCCTATATGATTACGAGATGTAGATTCCCTATAATCATTCCAGTTGTACATTTTATAGTCTCAAAAGAAAATAATTAAAAACCAAATCCGAAAATCATTTGGTCTAATTATCAATTCTGTTTACCCTTTTTTAGTACAATGCAGATACAAGTATGATGAAAGGAGGCAAAGCATTAATGATTATTGGAGTCATTGTAGGGGTTTTTGGATTTATTTTTCACTTGCAAGGACAATCAATAGTAGGTCCAGAATCATCATTTATGTATTCAAATCCTAATTGGATCACATATGGAATCCTAATCGCAACAGTAGGAATGATAATTTTTGGAGCAGGGTTGAGTTTATTTAAAAAAGTCTAGTTTGTCACACGTAAAGTTATCGTGCTTCGAATATTCTTTAGTTTTCTAATTTTGGAGGTAATAATTTCATTAATTTTTGAAGGAGAATCAGTAACAAATTCTGCTACAACATCATAACTGCCAAAAGTAATCAAACAGTTTTTGACTTCAGGAATTTCTTTTAATTGTGAAAAAAGGGATTGTTCTTCTCCAATTTCACAGCTGATTAACATGAATGCTTTTTCCAACTAAATCATATTTTCTTAAAAACACATCAACTTAAAGACATCTAAGAATTAATCTATTCTATAGATCTAGAAACCTGCCAGAATTGGATCTTTGGGTTTTATAATTTCCCTTAACAAAATAGTTGCAAAAGATCCTCTAGACAAAGAAAATTCAACCACATCATCATGAGCAGAGTAATCAGTGCAATGAATAGAAGCTTGTCGAAATCCTCCCTCACTGCTTACTTCTTGCATTTCTTTAATGAAGAAATCTTTTGGAGATATTTCTTCTTGTTCAAGTATTTTAGAAATTTGATAGTCAAACCTTGTTTTTTTGTAATATGAATAACCAACAAAAGGTAACGCTAACCTTTGATCCATTCCTTTTACATACTTGCCTATAATTCCATGATCATCATAACAAATATCACCAGATTCAGCAACAAACAAATTTTCACCATCTAAAAATGCAGAACTCAAGGACATATTGAAAATGAATGACTGATATGCCTGAATGTAAAATCGTCGTAATGAAACAGGTATTGCTCTAATTGCACGAATCGGATCATCACGTTCAATCATTTCTTTTAGTACAATTCTTTCAATATCCATTTGAGTAGGAACTTGATCAAAATACTGAACATAGTTTACCTTATCAGATAGTTTTTCACGAATTTCATTATTTTCTTTAGAGTCATATGAGGAAGTAAATGACAAAATTAGATCAACGGCTTTTTGAAAATCTCTATGTAAAATTGCTTTTCCAATTAGATGTGTAACAGGTCTTTGGGAACCAAATCTTTGGTAGCCATAAAAATTAAGAATTTTATCATATTCTTCAAAGGATTCCAGACGATTTTGGCATTCAGAAATTTTTAGAACAAAATGATTGCCAATCATATCTTTTTTTGAGAGAGGTTTTTTTACAAATCCTAATTTTTCAAGAGAATACTTGTCACTGGAAAAATTTTCCAAAGAGACTCCTTTGTTTCCAGAGCAAACGAATTGTTCGGTTATAGCAGATGCATCTTTTAATCCCAAAGACTTGAGACGGACTCCAGTTTTTCTAAAAATCCCAGACAAAGCATGATTGGTATCAATTTTTTTCTTTTTTAATTTGTATACTGCATATCCATCTTGATCTTTGATGGAATTTTTTATTTTTTCAGAAAGAAATTCTGAAACTTGGAAATCTTCCGGTTTAGATCTAATCTTACCTCCAATGCCATCAAATTTTGTGCTGTATACAGTTATGCCAATCTCAGAGTCAATTTTTGGAATCACTCTATTGTCACGGTGACAAATTTGCTGATTGCAACATCTGGTAATTGTGCTCCAAGTAGAACTTTGTATGTACCAGGAATTGCATCTTCAGAAGCAGAAATTAAAAGAGAAATAGGTCTTGGAGCATCAGAATCCAGCTGGAATGTTTTAGGATAATTGTCCACAGTCTTAACGGTCAAAAAGTCATGCGTTGAAGATAAAATCAATGAAACATTCATCAAGTCTTTTTGAGATAATGATGAAATAACAAAATCAAATTCTTCTGAAGTTGCTGTATTAAGAATTGGAGAACTATCACCCAATTGAATCTCTAAAGGCAATGGAATGGATGTATCAACAACACCGATGTTATTTTCAACCCATTCAGTAAACCAAATTTTGTTACCATCAACTGTAAAATCAAAGATTTGTGCAACACCACAATCATCTAACATCATTCCTGTTCCAGGATCACAGTCACCCCAGTAAGGATTCTTTGAAGGAACATGATATTCTACAAGAGATTGTGAGACAGGATCCATAATTGAAATGTTATTTGCAGTCTGTTCATTGAAAATAATTCTTCCTTGATCATCAGATTCAATCCAATAAGGTCTAGAAATAGGGGTTTTAACAACACCAGTTTGATTTCCATAGGTACTCAATAAAGGATCAGATGTCACATATTGAACAAATTTTTCAGTATCAGGATCAAAATTAAAGAATGAAGAAGAAGTCGTATCTGCCAACCAAATTGAACCATCATCAGTTACAACTATTCCGTTGGGCGTAAGAAGAGATACAGGTAATTCATAGATATCAACAAAGTCAAGCAATGGAAGGAATTGTTCATCAGAATTTGCAACAGAGTTCAGATATCCATTTTGATCAAACTTTACTAAAACTCCACCTTGTTGGAATAACCAGTTTGTAAACCATACATTATCATCTTCATCTACGGCAAAGTCTGCTGTAACTGAATCATCTATAGGAGAAGGAAGACTAAGATAATTTACTTCCTCGTTTGATTGAGTAGGATCTAAGAAAGTGAGTTTGTTTCCAGTAAAATCATTAATTATGATTTGTGAACCATCAACTCTAAGTTTTTGGGGTAGCGAATTACCTTCTGAAGGATAAGACAATCTATCATATTTTTCATCAATAGTAGAAAATTTCCAAACAGAATCATATGATTCATCAGTATACCAAATCGAACCATCAGGAGCATAATCAATTCCCCACATCATTGAACGACCACCTGGAGGCCATAGTGAATTTTCATATTCAGTAAATGTTTCGGTATTAGGATCAAATTTTGCTATTTTACCAGTATTAGTTTGTGCAAACCAAACATATCCATCATAATCAGTTACAATGGCCAAAGGATTTGTACATAATGTAGGAATTGAGAATTCTTTTACAAACTCAGTAGATTTAGCATTACTTGAACCACAAAACTGAGCTCGTTGTTCATCTGGAAAATTATCAGCAGGAGTCCCAGTAATTGTAACTTCGGGAGTATCTGTGCCGGGATCAACACCAGGAAATGCAATAACAACTCCTGAAGTGACCATTATTCCACCCAAGAAAATAAATGCCAAAATTCCTTTGGTTTGTTTTTTCACAAAATTTCTCACCAAGTGCTGTTAATATCTTATTCCAACAAGGATTAAGATTACAGTAATTTGAGATCTCCAGTTATTTTATCAATCAAGTTTTCAGGAGCAGGTCCTATTGAGATACATGTTGTAGTTCCAGGTGCTAATTGAGTATGACCAGCATCAGAAACTTCAGACCAAGGTAAATTCAAATCAATTGCATGTCTCTTTACATCTTGTAATTCTTTTATTCCAGACACTTTGACAACAACTTTTTCTTGACCTGCCCACCATTCACTATACCATTCAGGATGAGATTTTCTCACATGTTCTGCTCCTAGAACGCAAGCATGCCCTACTTGTGCAGCTATCTTGCCTTTACCCATATCAAGATCAGTTCTAACTACTATCACCTGTTTGATATATCCCATAACATAATCAAAAATAGGCTTAATGAAAAACTTTTGAATTAAATAATTGACAAAGAAACAAAATCTGTGAGCTTTGATGTAGTAATTGCAGGAGGAAGTATAGCAGGATTACTTTGTGCTAGAGAAATTGCAGTAAGAGGAGGAACAGTTCTTGTCATTGAAGAAGATTATGAAATTGGAACTCCAGAACACTGTGGAGGATTAGTAAGTTTAGCAGGGTTAGAAGAACTTGGAGTAATCCCATTTAGAAAAACGTTTGATCATTTGATAGAATCTGCAGACATCATTGCTCCAAATGGAAATAATTTTACCATTAATTCAAAAAAACAAAAAGTGGTTGAAATCAGTAGAAGAGAGCTAGACAAACAAATTGCATTTCAAGCTCAAAAAAGCGGAGCAGTGATTAAAGTTCGGACTAGTTTCCAAGAATTGACAGATACTGGAATTAGAACCAACGAAGAAAGGATTGATTGTAAGATATTTGTAGACGCTAGAGGAGTGTCATCATTAATTCATAAAGATAGAACAGGGATTTTGTCATCGGCTCAATATGAAATCTATGCAGATTGGATAAAGAAAGGCAAAGTAGAAGTAATGTTTGATCAGGAAAAATATCCTGGATTCTTTGCATGGATAATTCCATCAGGAGAAGGAAAAGGCAAAGTAGGAATTGCAGGTAAAGGAATCAATGTTGCAGACATGTTAGATAGGATCCTAAAAGAAAAAGGAGAATTTTCAATCATTAGAAAAATTTTTGCGCCAATTTGGATTAAAGGTCCTATCAAAAAATTTGTTGAAGGCAAAACAGTAATTGTTGGAGATGCTGCAGGACAAGCAAAACCAACTACTGCAGGAGGAATCTTCACTAGCGGAATGGGAGGAGTGTATGCAGGACAAGCGATTTCAAAGTTTTTGAAAACAAATGACAAAAATGCTCTAGAGGAATATCAAAAAAGATGGAGTGAACGATTTGGAAAAGAATTTGAAAAACAAATGTTAGCAAGAAAAATTTTGGAAAGAATTGACAACAATACAATCAACAAATTATTTGAAACAATCACTCCAGAAATCATCAATGAAATTTCAGAAAAAGATGACTTTGATTTTCACACAGGATCTATTGTAAAGTTATTAGGATTGAAGGGTTCGATTAAAACAGCTCAAACTCTAATCGGAGGAGAAATCAAAAAATTACTCACTTAGAATGGGCTTAATTTCTAAGGAAGGTATAAATGATGTTTACAGAAAATCGGGGTATGTCTTCTACTATTTCACTACCGACATGCAGTTGCTGTCAAAGACATATTATGCCTAATGATAAATGTGTAAAATTCAATTGCCCTAGTTGTGGTGCAGACTTAATTTGGAGATGTCAAAGTTGCAGAGAAGCAGCAAGAAACTATACTTGTTCTTCATGTAACTTTACAGGACCTTAGAAATGACTCAATTACTATTTGTTACAAAAATTCTTCCTGAAGGTATGGAAGTAGATTTAGACAAATTAGCTGAGACAATTAAGACAGCATTACCAGAAGGAATGTCAATGAAAAGACATGCAAAAGAGCCACTAGCATTTGGTTTAGAGTGTATCAAAGCTGAATTTGTTATAGAAGATAAAGAAGGTCAAAGTGATGCTCTAGAGAACGCCATCAGAGGAGCTGATGGAGTAAGTGAATTTGAAGTTCTCAATATGAGTAGAATGTCAGTTGACATGAAATAGGTGATTTTTTGGCGCGCAAAGAAGAACCTTTGCAGATGAGGATCGGAGAAGCAAAACAAAGAGACGTAGGTAAGAAACGTGCTCGAATTGGGCCAGAAGCAATGGACTTTCTCAAAGTAACACCAGGAGACATTATTGAAGTAATGGGTTCAAGATCAAGTTGTGCAGTTGTTTGGCCTGTAGATGAAGATGAAAAATTGCCAGATATTATCAGAGTTGATGGACAAACAAGAAAGAATGTAGGTGCGTCACTAAATGATTTTGTAAAAATTCGAAAAGTAACATCAAAGTTTGCAAAAACAGTTTCTTTAACTCCAGTAAATGATTCAGTAACTGTAGATAAGGAATTTACAGATTTTGTTAAAAATAGATTGAAAGGATTGCCAATTACTCACGGAGATGAAATTTCAGTAATGATTTTAGGAAATTCTATGGACTTTAAGATAACAAAAACTAGCCCCAAAGGAGTCGTAAAGATAGACAGGACAACAAATCTCAGTATTTCAACAGAAACATCAGTGGACAGAAAAGTTCGAGTTACCTATGAAGAAGTAGGAGGATTGAGACAAGAAGTAAAAGCAATGAGAGAAATTGTTGAACTACCATTAAAACATCCTGAACTATTTGCAAGACTTGGAATTGAACCACATAGTGGAATTTTACTTTATGGTCCACCGGGATGTGGTAAAACATTACTTGCAAAAGTTATGGCAAGTGAATCAGAAGCAAACATGTTTTCAATTAACGGTCCAGAAATTATGAACAAGTACTATGGCGAAACAGAAGCAAAACTAAGAGATATTTTCAAAGAAGCAAAAGACAATTCCCCTAGCATAATTTTCATAGATGAAATTGATGCGATTGCTCCAAAGAGAGAAGAAGCTTATGGAGATGTGGAAAAAAGAGTAGTAGCACAGTTGTTAGCTTTAATGGATGGCCTAAATGATAGAGGAAACGTAATTGTTCTTGGTGCTACAAATAGACCAGATAGTGTAGATCCTGCACTCAGAAGACCAGGAAGATTCGATAGAGAATTTGAGATTTCAGTACCAAATGAAGATGGAAGGTTTGAGATTCTGGAAATCCATACAAGAGGAATGCCGATAAGTGAAGATATTGATTTGAAAGATTTATCATCAGAATTGCATGGTTATACTGGTGCAGATATCAAATCACTTTGTAGAGAAGCTGCTTTAAAATCAATTAGAAGATATTTGCCAGAAATTGATTTAGAAACAGAAAAGATTCCTTCAGAAGTATTACAATCAATGCAGATTAAATTAATTGACTTTTACGATGCGATGCATGAAGTAGTTCCTACGGCGATGAGAGAATTTTATGTTGAAAGACCAAAAGTATGGTGGCAAGATGTTGGCGGATTAGATGATATCAAAAAATCATTATCAGACAATTTAATCATGGCAATGAAAGAACCAAGCAAATTTACAAAAATGGGAATAAAACCACCAAAAGGAGCTTTGATTTATGGTCCACCAGGATGTGGTAAAACACTGCTTGGACGAGCTTTAGCTACTGAGACAGGTGCAAATATGATTTTGGTTAGAGGTCCAGAAATACTTTCAAAATGGTTAGGAGAATCAGAAAAAGCTGTAAGAGAAATATTCAGAAAAGCAAAATCATCATCTCCATGTGTAGTAATCTTTGATGAATTAGATTCCATTGCACGATACAAGTCAGGAGAAGGAGGAACAAGTGAAACAATCCTTAGTCAATTACTAACAGAGATAGAAGAAGGTATTTCATCACGAGTTGTAGTTATCGGAATTACAAATAGACCAGATGTTTTAGATAATTCATTACTAAGAACCGGAAGATTAGATTTAGTATTGTATGTAGCACCGCCAGATGAAAAAGGAAGATTAGAAATTATTAAAATTCTTACCAGAAAGATGCCACTAGCCAACGATGTAAAGTTACAAGAAATTGCAGTAGCTACTCAAAATTATACAGGAGCAGATTTAGCAGCATTATGTAGAGAAGCAGCAGTTGAAGCAATGAGAAATAATTCTACAAAAATTTCTAGTCATGATTTTGCAAATAGTTTGAAACAAGTTAGGCCATCTATCACAAAAGAAGTGGATCAGTGGTATAACACAGTAAAGGAAAGTATATCTAACGTGGTGCCAAAGTCAGGAGATAAAACATTCTACGGATAAAAATGACCATACCAATTAGAAATACAGTATTTGACAAGATTAAAGACGCAAAAAGACTAACAGATGTTGAACTTTTTAAAAGTCTAGTAAAAGACGGACATGCTCTTGCAGAAGACAGATTCAACAAAATTCTTTTGGATTTAGAAATTCTAGGACTGATTACAGTATCATGGATTACTAAAGATGAAAGACGAATAGAAATAGTCATTGCAGAAAAACCAGTAGATAAAATCAAAGAACAAGTAAAGGAAACTATGGAAAGTGATTATGAAGCTAGTTTCCCTGGTGTTGACAAATAGTTCCTAGAATAAAGGAATATGAAATGCAGCATCTAGTGCGACTGCAACAAAAATTATTGTAAGATAAGGAGCAGTTACTTTGTATGCCTTCCAAGCAAATTCAGATGTAGGATTCTTTGTTAATTTGTAGTGATAAACAAGCATCAAACCTCCAGATACAATTGCAATTACAGTATAAACAACTCCCATTCCATCAGGGATAAATGAAAGTATCAAAGAGTATGGAATCAAAATCAACGTATTGCCCAAAATGAATTTTGATGTTTTTTGCATTCCAATTACAACAGGCAGCATAGGAACTTCAGCTTGTGCATATTCATCTTTAATTTTCATTGCAAGACACCAAAAGTGAGATGGAGTCCACACAAACACTAAGAATCCAACTAAGAATCCCAGTAAATCCATACTACCAGTTGCTGCTGCCCATCCAGCCCAAGCAGC
Source organism: Nitrosopumilus sp. (assembly GCF_025699255.1). Classification (NCBI taxonomy): domain Archaea; kingdom Thermoproteati; phylum Nitrososphaerota; class Nitrososphaeria; order Nitrosopumilales; family Nitrosopumilaceae; genus Nitrosopumilus; species Candidatus Nitrosopumilus sp. Next base: position 30,051 of record NZ_JAILWA010000010.1, read on the forward strand.
TGCACTACCAGCAATGCCACCAATTACAATGTTTGAAGTGTTTTTTCTTTTGAGCCAAACTGTGTAAATTATCACATATGAAAAAATTCCAACTGCGATAAAGAATGCAGATACTGCATTTAATGCAAAATATCCATAGATTACGGAAATACAACTAACTACCAACCCATAAATCAACACATTAGATGCAGCCATCCTTCCAGAAGGAATTGGTCTAGAGCTAGTTCTAGTCATTTTAGGATCAATATCTTTATCATAATAATGATTTAATGCACTAGAGCCAGCAGATGCTAAGGCACCAGCGATAATTATATGCAAATAGAACCAATAATCTAATTCAGGAGCTCCAGGAACTAGCTTACTTGCAGCATACATCGATGTAACTGCAGTAATCACTAATAGAACGACTATACGGGGTTTGGATATCTCCAATATTTCATTAAATCCCAATTCACTCTATCCTATTCCAAAGCCATTTAATTTCTTCGTCTGGGTGATCTCAGGGATTTCGCAAGGAATAAGTATCTCAGTCCTATCAGCTATCTTAAATGAGTAATTGGGACCTCATGATGCCAGGAATGGGACTTACAGCTATAGGATTAGCTGGTCTTACATTATCATATGCAGGCATTGCCCACACATTCATTGATGGTATGCATGCTTTAACAGGTCTTACCATGTTTGTAGGGTTGATTTTCCTAGCAGCAGGAATCTTAGACGGAGGAGTATCAACCAGCAATAGAGCCAAAGCTACGACTTTGGTAATTTTATCCATAGCCTTAGGATTTGGAATGTATGCTATGGTATTAAACACATCAAACTATACTATCACCATTGCAGGAATTTTAATGGCAATTGCATTCCCTGCAATTATAATCGCGTATCTTTCTATGAAGCATCCTACTATAGTTAAACCCGTAGGAGCAATTGTTTCAATGGCAGCAGCTACAGGTATTATCATGTGGGTATCGTTTGGAATTTTCTCATCTCCAGACACATACATGATTCCACAACAAGTAGGAGTTGAAGAACCATCTGAAGATCTTACACCTTCAGGACCAATATTTGCAATTGAAATTCTAGAAGGTTCAGCCACAGAAGGAAATCCAGATTATGAACCAGATGTTGCAATAGTGCCGCAAGGACACATAATAGAATGGACGAATGCGGATACACTTCCACACACTGTAACAAGTTCAGCAGATGTCGGAGACACATTTGATTCCGGTATGATTGGTGCAGGAGAAGTTTTCACTTTAGATACAAATGATTTAGAAGCAGGGGAATACGAATACTTGTGTATGGTACATCCTTGGATGATTGCCACTATAATTATTGAAGCACCAGCAGAACCAACAAAAGTTTCAATTCCAGCAGGTGCAGCAGTTCCAGCAGATGACCAACTATACTATGACCCAACTGTTCTAGACATTACATCTGGAACTACAGTACTATGGGAAAATGTAGACAATACAATGCATACTGCAACATCAGGTACACCAAACAGTGGAGCTGACGGAGTCTTTGATTCAGATATTTTATCTGCAGGAGACACATACGAATTTACGTTTGCAGATGCGGGAACTTATGACTACTATTGTATTTTGCATCCATGGATGGTAGGAACTGTTAACGTAGAATAGAGTTGCAGAAAATCAAGATTTCAGAATCAAATAAAAAAATTCTTTCAGAATATTCAGAAAATCAGAAACCTAACGAAGCATGTGCTTTGTTATTTGGTAAAGGAGATACAATCATGGATCTTTTTTTGGCAGAAAATATAGAAAAATCTCCTGTAAACTTTACAATTTCAAACAGTCAGTTAATTGAAGGGTATGATCTTGCAGAAGAGAAAAAAATGGATGTAATAGGCATATTTCATTCACATCCTGATTCAGAAGCATATCCATCAAATACAGATAAAAAATTCATGCAAAGTAATCCGGTAGTTTGGATAATTTATTCTGGAATCAACAAAAACTTTAGAGCATTTTTTCTTGAATCAGACATCATAGAGATTCCCATTGAAAATGATTAAGATATCAAGCTAAATGTTGCTTGTTCGCTATGAACATTTTCAAGAATTGATTTATCAGGTGAAATGATCTTCCCAATAATATTTACTGGAGATGCAGGAGTAATTTCTCCAGATTTTCCAATTGGTGTTGGTCCATAAAACAGACATATTGCTTTGCCAGTAGGCCAATACGCCACATCATTTAGCTCTACAGGAGACTTTGCATTTTCTTCAGGTTGAGAAACAGGAGATTTTGAAGTGTAAATCTCATCGCCCCAAACATTAAGATCAACAGTAAATGGTAATTTTTCAATTAATTCATGAACAGTTTTTGGAGAATTAGCATCATCTAATTCTAATTGTATATTTGAAGAGTTTGGAATTTCCACAATTACAGAATATTTCATGATTTATCATGATCTTTGAATTAAATATCCCTTTTTTTAATTACAACTATGGAAATTCACGTATACGACACTTATGTCAAAGCTAAAGATGGTCATACCATGCACTTTGATGTAATCACTGGTGAAAAAGATCATGATAAAGCCATCACATATGGTAAAGAATGGTTACAATCTGTCGGTGAAGGAGAAGCAGAGATGACTACAAATGAATGTCAATTCTGCCATTCACAAGGAGCACCAGAGCCTGTAGAACAGGCAATTAAGGAAAAAGGCTACTTTATCCAAAAGATGGAAGGCTGTCCTTAATCATTTTTCCTTTTTATTCAAAAACATATTTTTTAGATTGACTTGTATATTCATAGTATGTCTGAAAACAAATATTCAAAGTGGACAGTAGAAGGAGACAAGAAAACAAAATGGATTTGTGGATGTTTCCAAACAGCCGACGATTATTTCAAATTCTGTGATACACACAATACAACATTACAAAAAGCCATTCAAGCTCAAATTGACGAGTTAGATATGACGTTAATTGTTGAAGATTAGAATAATTTTTGATTATGAACCTTTTTCTTATTTCTGTAGATAATCACATGATAACGAATAGCATTCTTCAATTTTTCTTCTACAGACAGATCCTCATCTACACATGTAGATAGAAAATCAAGATAGTCTTTGTCTTTAATATCAATCTCTATCTTTCTCAATTCAACACCTAAATTCTGACAGTAACATCTAAGGAATTTTGAGACTAAAAGACGGGGGTTATAATGAAATTAAAATTTAACAGACTAGATTGCAATGATAGCAACAAATGCAGATACGAATACAATTGCAATTGTGTTTAACAGTTTGATTACAGTGTTAAGTGCTGGTCCTGCAGTATCTTTGTAAGGGTCACCAATAATATCACCAACTACTGCAACTTTGTGAACATCAGAACCTTTTTCACCTTTCATTTCAACTAGTTTCTTTGCATTGTCCCATGCACCGCCAGTATTAGCCAAGTGGTATGCAAGTAAAATTCCAGTTACAACTGATCCCATCAATAATCCAGCTACAGCAGTAGGACCTAACAAAATTCCCAAAATGATTGGAGCAATGATAGCAACCAAAGCTGGTTTGTATAATTCCTTAATTGATGCAACAGTAGCAATATCTACACATTTTGCATAGTCAGGTTTTGATTTTCCAGTAAGAATTCCTTCATCTGCTTTGAATTGACGTCTTACTTCATCAACCATTTTACCTGCTGCACGAGATACACCATTGATAAGTTGGCCAGTTATGATAAATGGAATTAATCCACCAATTAGTAATCCAACAATAATTGCAGGATTGGTTAAACTATAATCTAATTCTAAGACACCTTCAAAGACATGTGCTGCTTCAAATTGGAAGGCTTGAATCATTGCCAAAGCTGCTAATGCGGCACTTGCAATTGCAAAGCCTTTCGTAACTGCTTTTGTTGTATTTCCAACTGCATCAATTTCATCAGTGACTTTACGATTTTCTTCACCCATTCCAGTCATTTCTACAATACCACCTGCATTATCTGCAATTGGACCAAATGCATCTATACTAAGAACAATTCCTGCTAAACTCAACATTGCCATGGCAGTCAAAGCAGTTCCAAAGATTCCATAGAGAACAGGGTCAGCACCTTCAGGTGCTGCTGCAGATGCAATACTATATGAAATGATAATAGCGACAACTAATGCAATCATAAATGGTCCTGTAGATTGCATTCCTTTGATAATTCCCATTAATGTTAATGATGCATAACCCCATTTTGCAGAGTCTGCAATTTCTTGAACTGGACCTTTTTTGTAACTTGTGTATGTATCAGTAATTTTTTGAATTACTGGAACCAAAATTACACCAATCACAGTAGAACCAAACAAAGCATATGCTGCAGTAGATTCACCAATAAATTGTGTAATGAATACATAGTTTAGACCAATTGCAATTGCAGCAGAAACATAGAATGAACGGTTAAGGGGTTTCATTACATCTGTAATATTTTTAGAGCCAACAATAACAACACCGATAATAGATGCAATCATTCCAGATGAACCAATTAAAATTGGATAAAGGAAAAAGTTAGGTGCACCAATTAATGCTGCAATTAACAAAGCTGCAAGAATAGTTACAATGTATGATTCGTAAACATCTGAACCCATACCTGCTGCATCACCAACATTATCTCCTACATTATCTGCAATAGTTGCAGGGTTTCTAGGATCATCTTCAGGGATGTTTGCTTCAACTTTTCCTACTAAATCAGCACCCATATCTGCAGCCTTTGTAAAAATACCACCGCCAATTCTTATGAATAATGCAATAAGACTAGCACCGATTCCCACACCTGCAATAGTGATTGGATCTGGATAAATCAAATAAAGTCCTGTAATTGCCAACAATGCCATTGCAGGAACTGCTAAACCAACTGTTGCGCCACCTCTAAAGGCCATAGCAAAGGTCTGTCCAAGACCAGAACTACTAAGATTAGCAGCTCTGACTGCTGCTTTTACTGTAATTTTTAATGAAATAATTCCTGCTACGGCAGATAGTGCTGCACCTACTGCAAATGCAAGTCCGTTTGATGGAGTTAAGAAAATACCAATAATCAAAGATAATGCGATAGCAACGGGAACAATAATTTTCATTTCTCTTTTTAGAAATGCAGAAGCCCCTTCTTTGACGGCGTTGGAAATATCCATCATCTCTTTTGTTCCAGAGGGTTGTTTGGTAATCCATGCGACCAAGCCACCTGCAACCAAAAATGATGCAATACCTGCGATAAACGGCAGAATTTCAGCTATTTCCATGTTATACTCAGCTTGCCAAAGAATAGTAAATATAAATCAAATAGCAGAGATCTTGCTTCTTTTTCTATATGGAGGAAACGTTTTTCCTTTTAGTCCTTGCCTTACCAACTTGTTGAATCTTTTGCCATGAGCAAGGTAAGGGAATCTCATATGGATCAATTCGTGAACTATAGTATTTTCCAAAGTCTTTTCATCAGGAATCTTTCTAACATTAATGAAAACAAGATTGTGTTGAAGATACGATACACCATAATACTTGTAAGCAGAAGTTCGCCGTCCCTCAGTCATTTCTTTTGGCGCATCCAATACCTCTTTGGAAGTCAAAAGAATTTGAGGTTCTGAAATTGAGAATCGATTTGAGTATATTCCAACTTTTTCTAATATCTGCAATGTAAGATCAGGATCTAATTTCACAATGTTTAGTGTTGAAATCGATGTTTATCTTGAAATGTCAATTGTTGTATGAAATTTGGTGTATTTTGATTCTGTAAATGATGAATTAATAGGGTCAGAGGTTATAGTGGAGTAATCATCAATCATACAGCCACCGTCTCATCACACCCCAATTATTCCATTAAATCAAGTAGTGTTTGTGCTTTATTTCTAATTTCGGGAGTAATATTTACAATAACTAATCCCTCGTGAGGTTGACCATACATTACAACAGAATTTTCTGGAGCATACACACATACCGGAAGTACTAAAAGATCTTCCTCACCATTTACCAAAATACGTACAGGCGAATTAAGAGTAAATGCTTTTTTGATGAGTTCAATGCTCTGAGGAGTTATTTCTGCAGGAGGATTGTCTACAGTTAATTCAGTAGCATTTTCTAATTTTGGAGGGATTCGTTTTTTACGTTTTTCTTGTCCATCGACAATTTGCAATGAAGGAATCAATTCAAAATCAATCATTTTCTCAGTGGTCCTATCACCAACTGTGATTAGATATTGGTTTTCTGACAAATGTTTTTGGATTTGATTTTTTTGTGTTTGATTTTCAGGTACAAGTATACCTAAAGGAACTTTCATTTGGTCTCTAAGGGATTCAGGTAATTTCACAGGAATCGAAATTAATTTGTACTTGCTTCAGGAGTTGGTTCTTCGTTTGAACTTTCAGATTCCATTTCCTCTTGAAGCTTTGCCGCAAGAATACTACATTGTGCTGCAATATTTTTTGCGCTTACTCTAAATGCTTCTGCACTTGGAGAATCGGGATTTGTTATCATAATTGGTTTTCCTAAATCAGAGCCAGCCATTATTCCAGAATTCAATGGAATTTCACCCAAGAAAGGCATATTGAATCGTTCACTAATTTTCTTTGCACCACCTTCACCAAAGATGTAATGTTTGTCATCACAGTTAGGACATACAAAATGACTCATGTTTTCAACAACGCCGATAATTGGAACATTTAGTTTTTCAAACATTGAAACAGCTTTGACTGCAACATCACTTGCAACGTCTTGAGGGGTGGTAACTACAAGAATACCCGTAATAGGAATTGTTTGTGCAAGAGTTAATGGTATATCACCAGTACCAGGAGGAAGATCTACAATCAAGTAATCTAATTCAGACCAGTTTGTATCAACTAGAAATTGTTTTAAAATTCCAGAAATAATTGGGCCACGGTAAATTGCAGCCTGATTGGATTGATCAGCAAAGAAACCAAAGGATACAACTTTTAATCCATTTGAATCTGCAGGTTGTAGTTTGTTATCTTCAACTTCCATGAAACCATCTTTCATTCCGAGCATCAAAGGAATACTTGGTCCATAGATATCGGCATCCAACAAACCAACTTTAGCTCCAGATTGAGATAATGCAAGAGCTAGATTTAGTGAAACAGTAGATTTTCCTACACCGCCTTTCCCACTTGCAACACCAATAATATTTTTGACAGTTGCCATTCCAGTATCATCATCAAGTGAACGCCCTTCCATGACTTTTGCAGTCACATTCATATCAAAATTTTTCAAGTCAGATAATTCAGCAATTGCTTTTCTTACATCGTCTTCAATTTCTACATTGAAAGGACATGCAGGAGTGGTTAATTCTAAAGTAAATTTAAGATTGCCATCATTAAGTTCTAAATCTTTAATCATACCCATAGATACAATGTCTTTTTTTAGATCAGGATCAATTACAGTGCTAAGTTTTTCAAGAACTTGATCGATTCCAACCATTGCGTCAAAAAGTCACTTTACATTATTTAAACATAAGTTAGACAGATATAGAAATTGGCAGTAATTTGAAAAATTTGTAAAAACTTTCTGTTTTCAAGCCTAAAATCACCTAAACATTCATAAATTGAAATTCGAAAAAAACTGTACATTTGTTTTCTATATCTACCCTAGTCGATGTTGTTAGGATTCCTCCAAGCTTGTTTGGAACCACACTCAAAAAGGCAGCAGTAAACATCCTCAAAGAAAAGTACGAGAGCATGATTAATGCAGACTTGGGATATATCATTATGATTTTAGATGCCAAAGTAGACGAGATGGGAAAAATGATTGCCGGAGACGGTGGAACGTTTCACAAAGTTGAATTTGAGGCATTAACATTTTATCCAAAATTACAAGAAATTGTTCAAGGAGAAATTGTAGACATTACAGACTTTGGAGCATTTGTAAGAATTGGTCCAACTGATGCTTTACTTCACTTGTCACAAGTTATGGATGATTATCTAAAGAGTGATGTTAAATCCGGAATGATATTAGCAAATCAAAGTGGTAGAACACTAAAAGTTGGTTCTACACTTCGTGCAAGAATTACTGCAGTGTCATTAGGAAAAGCTGCTGCAATGGGTAAAATTGGAATTACATGTAGACAACCATTCCTTGGGGCAGATGAATGGATTGCAGAAGAAATTAAAAAAGCCGGTGGCAGTTCTGAAGAACCTGCAAAAGAAGCTAAAGTAGAGGCAAGTTAAGATGGCACGTGAAATGGCATGCCGTAAGTGTAAATTTGTTACAACAGGAAAAGTTTGTTCAGCTTGTAAATCATCAGACTTGACACCAGACTGGAGTGGAATTGTTTTGGTAGTTGACCCAACCAATTCAGAAATTTCAAAGACACTTGGAATTACTCAAAAAGGAAAATATGCAATTAAAGTAACATAAAATCTTTAAAATCATATTAACATTTCATCATTATATTGACATTTAATTCAAAGAATCAGTTAAGACAGTTTCTTGCAGAAGACATTGGTAAAGGAGACATCACAAGCAATCTATTAACAAAGAAAAAAATTGTTGCAAAGATCATATCTAGAGAAAATGCCATTGTTGCAGGAACAAAATATGCAAAAGAAATTTTCAAAATTAAAGGATGTCACACCAGAATATTGAAAAAAGATGGGTCAAAAATTAAACCAAACCAAGCAATTATGATAATCACGGGAAATGCAGGAAATATTCTGACATGTGAAAGAACAGCATTAAATCTTTTAACAAGAATGAGTGGAATTGCTACTCAGACAAATTCACTCGTAAAGAAAATTCCAAAAAACACAAAATTGTATGCTACAAGAAAAACAGTTCCAGGTTTAAGATATTTTGATAAAGAAGCAGTAGAAATTGGAGGAGGTAAAAAACACAGACTCACCTTAGATGAAATGGTGATGATTAAAGATAATCATATTGCAATTGAAGGCTCCCTCATGTCTTTGATTAAAAAAACAAAGAAGAAATACAAAAAATTTGAGGTAGAAGTTGAAAATACGCAAGATGCAATACTAGCAGCAACAGAAGGTGCAACAATAATCATGTTAGACAACTTTACACCTGCTCAGATTAAAAAAACAATTAACATTTTGAAAAATAGTAAATTGAGAGACAAAGTATTGTTAGAAGCATCTGGAGGAATAAATTCTAAAAATATCTCAAAATACGGCAAAACAGGAGTAGACATTATTTCTGTTGGAAGTATAACAAATTCCGTAAAAGGAATTGATGTAAGTTTAGAGATTTAGTTCTTCCAACAAATTAGATACAGATTTGTTTTTAGGATCAATTTCTTTAATTTTATCACAGCATTGAATTACTCTTTTAGTTTCTCCTAATTTTTGATGAGAGTATGCCTTTAACAACAATACATCAATATCATAAGTTCCGATTTCAAGGGCCTTATCAAAATAAGAAATCGCGGTTTTGTATTTATTTTTGAGATAATAAATTCCTCCTACAGTAAACAACACATCATGATTGTTGGGGACTTTTTGTAAATATTCTGTGCCTAATTTTAGGGCTTGAGCATATTTTTTTTCTTTAACTAGTTTTTTTATTTCTTTTAATTTTTGAACATTTTTTTTCTTTTGAGGATCTTTTGGCCCTCTAGAAAATAGCCCAGTCATACTAGTACAGATTAACTGATTGCAAGCATCCTATCAATTGCCAGACGAGCTTTATCTGCAATTTCTTTAGGAACAGTAACAACATTTTTTTCATTAATCAATGCATCATAAACTTTCTCCAAAGTAATCATTTTCATGTACTGACATTCTGCTTTTTCCGAAGCTGGAATGAAAGTTTTTTCAGGGTTTTGTTGTCTCATCCTATAGAGAATTCCAGTTTCCGTTGCAACCACAAAATTCTTTGCTTTGGATTTGTTGACATGATTTAGCATTCCCTCAGTTGAGAGAATAGATACTTTTTGATCATCATAACTTCCATCAGCAACATCATACATCATAGGAGTAGTACAACTACATTCAGGATGAATTACAAATTCAGCATCTTTCATAGATTGTAATTTTTGTGTAACATCTTCAGGAGTGATTCCTGCATGTACATGACATTCACCTGCCCAAATATGCATATTTTTTCTTCCAGTCATTTTTGCAACATAGGATCCAAGAAACATATCAGGTAGAAATAGAATTTCTTTGTCTTCAGGAATTGCTTTTACAACATTAACAGCATTAGAAGAAGTACAACAATAATCTAATTCTGCTTTGATTTCAGCAGTTGTGTTAACATATCCTACTGCGATGGCACCTGGGTGTTGTTTTTTCCAATTTTTTAATTCATCTACAGTTATTGAATCAGATAATGAGCATCCAGCTTCCAAATCGGGTAAAAGTACTTTTTTTTGAGGACTAATTATTGCAGCAGTTTCAGCCATAAAGTTTACACCACAAAAGAGAATTGTTTTTTGGGGAACGGTTGCTGCCTGTCTGGATAAACCTAATGAATCTCCAGTAAAATCTGCTACATCTTGAACCTCAGGAATTTGATAATTATGTGCTAAAATTACCACATCTTTTTCTTTTTTGAGTTTCAAAATCTCTTCTTTGAGTTCTGAGGATTGTTGTACGAGCATAAACTATAGAAAATTGATAGAGTGGGGATTTAAAGAATGGGAAATGGTCTATAATTCTCTAAAAGTCTAGCAAATGTGGCAATAATTGCCACATTAGGTGCCAATCTGAATAGAATCAGAACAATATTTTTTCAAGGTTTCAATTGCAGATAAAATTGCCAATCGACTAGTTTTTGGATTATCAGGATCAGGGAAATTTTCAATAGTAAAAGTCATCTTGCCAAATTTTCCTTTTGCTTCAATATGATGAGTATTTTTTTCAGTTTGAGGATCAGCGATAATTTTTACTTGTGTTTTTTCACTTCCAATTCCAGATAAAGACAACAAAGCAGCGACATTGATATTTGCAGGAAATAGAGATACAGCTTCTTTTGCAGTTCCTTGAAAAATTTCTGTAGGCAAACTGATATCATCTAAGTTTTGTTTGGATGTTTCAAAAAACTTTGCGCCTTTTAATGAACGAGGGTGTTTGGTTGTTGTAATTGACAAAGATTCCAATTCATCTTTGATTGATTTAATTCCATCAAGTCCAGCAATTGCACCAGATGGAAGATAAATTGTTTTTTTAAAATCCTTGCATGCATCAGACAAGATATCATATATGGATTCATCCAGTAATGCACCCACACTCATAATCATTAGATCTTTTTTATTTTGTAAAATACTCAAAGAGACATCTCTAACAGCATCTTGGGATGCAGCTTCGACAACAATATCTAGAGGATTTGAAGAGAGCAGATGAGAATTCTCAACAATTTCAGGTTTGTTGGTGAGTTTTTCAACCAACAATGTAGATTTTTCTTTTGATTCATCAAAAACATGTGTTAGAATTGCAGGAATTTTTCCTGAATCGATGGCAAGAGCAATTTGAGTACCCATAGCACCACAACCTAACAAACCAATCCGTTTCAAGTAAATACTATAGGAAATATCACTTAATTAATTCTAGTCCAGTTAACGCCAAATGAAGATTTACGCATAAAATAGACCAAACCAAGTATAGAAAGTCCTAAAATTAAAACAGGATATGTTCCAAATTCTGGGATAACATTAGTGCCCATAATTTCTATGTGCTTTGTATCTTCAGAAATAATCATTCCAATTACATATCCATCAGGCATTTTCATCAAGTCATATCCAGTATCTACACCATCAATGAAAAGTTGGTATTGTTCTTTATCAGCAGCTAGAACTTCAAAAGGAATCCTTAACCAAAAATCAGTTTTTTTAGGAATATCTTCAAAAACAACTTCAATTGACTTTCTTTCTTGATTGATAGTCAGTTCTTTAACTGTTGGATCTGCTAAAATATCACTCATTGAATCATCCATACTTCCATGATAACCATAGTAAATAGAATAAGTAACATCATCAAATTCAAATTCAGCTTTTTCAGCCTCTAGTTGAGAAATATCAAGATATTGTGCATGTGCTTCAGGATTAAAGACATGTTCAGCAAAAGCAAGAGTAGACATAGGAATAATCAAAAGAATAAAGAAAACAGATAATGTTTTAATCACAAGCAAACAGTAAGCTTTCTCAAATATAATTAAAATGCAAATTCTCAATCATGACTATGTACACATCAATTTTTGCTATTAATTCATCCCTAATACTTTTAAGAAAAAAATTCAAACTATATCAGTGAATCATAATCAAAAGAAAGTGATTTTTGTTTTATTTTTTTCAATTTTAGTTTTTACAGTGGGCTTTCCAGTAAATGCAGAAGTAGATTCACCTAGAAAGCAAATGGAGAAAGGCATTCTGCCTCAAGATGTAATATGTAAAACAGGTTTAGAATTGGTTATCAGAATTAACGGAAATGCTGCCTGTGTAAAACCAGAAACTGCAGAAAAAATGGAAAAAATAGGCGTATTGTTACCTGCAATAAAATTTACAGATTTAGTAAAAGAGTTAAAATCTGTTCCAGCATCAGATAAAGAAATTACAACAGTTCCAGCATCATCCATGTCAATTGTGAATTTCTATATCACAGATCAAGATTTGAACACAGCACACAATGGTGTTGAAGTGATATCAACTCAAGGATTGTTTGAAATTACTATTAATGGCATTTCAATTAATGCACCTGAAAAAATGATTGAAACAGGTCCAAACACAGGAGAATTTTACGTAAAACTAGAATTACCTGAAACAATAGATGGAAAACCACTCAGCCAACAAGATATTGTCGTAATCAAATATTTGGATGAATCAGATAGTTCAGGAGATAAAAGAATTCTTACAAAATCAGTTCCACTAACAAAGACTTTTGCTAAAGTTGAATCATCAGGAGGAGGATCTCGAATCGGTCATGAATTTACTTTGAGAATTTATGAACCTGATGCAAATAGAGATTCTAAAGACGAAGATAAGATTCCACTTAGTTCATTTGAATATCGTGGAGATGGAGGAATAAGAACCACTTTGGCCAACCCAAAATTTGATGCAAACTCTGCATTTCTAATAGAAACAGGGCCCAATACCAACGTGTTTGAAGTTCAAATTAAAATTCCAAGGCAATTAGACGGAAAAACAATCCACATAGGAGATGCGTATGAAATTAGATACGTCGATACCAGTACACCATCTGGAACTAATGAGAAAATTATTTTGAAAGGTAGAATCGGATAGAAGATTTTTTGGATCAGTTTTGTCAAAGTTCAACATAACCTAAAGATTTTATTCAAACCTACAAAGTATTGTTGTGCTCAATACAGTATACAAAGATGCAATAATCAATAGAGAAAAAATGCTCTCAATCCTAAAAGGGCCAAAATTCGACCAGATTTTACAAAAAGCACGTGATAATTGGGTTGAATTCACGCCTACAAAAGAAGAAGTGGTAACTGCAGGAATTGATAGTAGTTTCAACAATACAAAATTTCAAGGAATTGAGCTTTGGGCTACAACTGCGGTTTCAATAAAATCAGATGGAGAGATCTTAGTTGATTTACACAAATCAGGATTAGGTTCTGCAGAAGATATTTCAAGTATTGCCAGTAAAATGGAGATAGAAGCATGTGAAAAAACAGTAGACCAGGTAGACATGGTACTAATGGATGGGTCATTACATTCTCAATTAATGACAAGACAAGCAAATCTAGGTTCAACAATTGTAAGAATAATGAAAAAGAAAAACAATGTAATTTTTATTGCAAAGACATCAAATACAAAAAAACAATTTGAAAATTTTGGATCTCTTGCAGGGGATATTTTCTATTACAATCATGTTACAAATAATCCAGGATTTAGTAAAATTTTTGTAGAAAAAAAATATGGTTCAGACAAAATTATCTCATCTACATTTGTTAGATTAAGTAACTCAACTCCAATAATAAAATTAGAATTTTTGGGAGAACAACACGATGAATCAGAGATTAAAACAATTATGAATAAATTATACAAAACGAGTATTGGTGGATACCCATATGCTCTAAAGCTTGCACACAACAACTGTAAAATATCTGATAAAGAGCTTGGAAAGATGGTAAGTTTGTTAGGATTAAGTAATGAAATAGGTTCACGGGAGGTTCTAGGATGAGTTTAGGATTTGTCATAGGAGAATCAAAACCAACATTTGTTACAGCAATAACCTCTAGAGCATTATCAGTTGGAGAATATATCAAAATCAGTTCAGATGAAGGGGAAATTTTAGGATTAGTTGAAAGATCAGCAGTATCAAGTGCAGCATTCACAGATGTCAAAAATTTTGATGAAGCATCAGAGAGTACAGAAATTGCAGAGTTGAATAAAAGAGACAAAACATTTACTGCAAATATTGGAATTTTGGGATTTTTGGAAAATCTAAGAAAAGGACAGTCAATAATACCTGCAATACCACCAATTCCAGGCACAGAAATTGCATTACCAAGCAAACAAGATCTTGAAGAAATATTCAGTCCCAAAAAAGAAGGATGGGTAAGCATAGGAAATCTTTTGCGAAACAAATCAATTGATGCCAAAGTGAATTTGGACAAAATAGTTTCAAGACACTTGGGAATTTTGGCAATGACAGGGATGGGTAAAAGTAACTTGGTCTCACTAGTTACAAAACAAATTTCAAAACTAAAAGGAACTGTAATAATATTTGATTATCATAATGATTATACAAGTCTAAACATTCCACGCATTAACGTCATTGATGCAAAAATTAATCCTAGACTATTAGATGCAGATCAACTATCAGAAGTACTTGAGATTAGAGATGGAGCAAATGTTCAACAAAGAGTCTTAAGAATGGCGTTTACAAAACATGTTAAAGAATCAAAAGAATTTTGGACTAAATTAGAAAACGAAGTAGATTTTATTGTAAATTCGGAAGATAAAAAATTAAAAGAAATTAGAACATCAGCATATAGAGTTCAAGACATAATTGAGGAAGCACAAAGAAGATATGAAGATATTTTAGATCCAGACATGGGAGATCCAATTAGTTTTATCAAAGAAGGTAGAACAAATATTCTAAATATTTCAGAATTATCAGAAAAACAAGCAAATGTTGCAGTTGCATTTTATCTTCAACAATTACTTAAAGATAGAAAAGATGCAAGTATTGCACGACATGGAAGAACAAAGAGAGAGAGAAACTTCAGATTCAATTCACCAATTTTTGTCATAATTGAAGAAGCTCATGTCTTTATTCCAAAAGATCATGACACTAGTGCAAAATACTGGGCTGCTAAAATAGCCAGAGAAGGACGAAAGTTTGGTTTAGGACTAGGAGTTGTTTCACAGAGACCACGAAGCGTAGATCTTAATGTGTTGAGTCAGATGGGGTCATTTGCAATTATGAAAATTATTCAAGAAGATGATCAAAGACAAATAGCCTCAGCCACAGAATCTACTAGTCGTGAATTAATCGCTCAATTGACATCATTAAACGTAGGAGATGCAGTGTTAGTAGGGCAATGGACTAACCTTCCATCCCTAGTTCATGTTGAAGAGGTTAAAGAGAAGATTATGGGAGCAGATCAAAGTGCGGTAAATGCCTGGGCAAAAGCAGATAAAATGAAAGAAGTAGCAGTTGAATCAACTCAAGGATTAGTACAAAAAGATTTGTTATTAGACTAATGTTATTTTCACATATTTCAGACACACATTTGGGGCTGGTACAATACGGTTCCGAAGAACGGGAACAGGATGTATACAATGTGTTTAATCAAGCAATAGATACATCGATTAATGATCATGTAGATTTTGTAATTTTTGCAGGAGATATTTTTCATGTTCCAAATCCTAACGGAACCGCAATTATACAAATGGCCAATGGGTTAAAGAGATTAAAACAAAACAATATTGATTCATTTTTTATTTTGGGTGAACATGATATTAGTAGAATCAGAACAACCCCAATCCCATATGTTTATCATAATTTAGAATTTTCAAAATACATAGGCCAAGGAAAGCCAGTAGAGTATAAGAATATTTTATTAGCAGGGTTTGATAAGATAAGAAAAACAGAAATTTCACAATACGAAGAAAAATTTGCAACAATAGATAAGATTGCAAAGGAACATTCAGGACACAAAATACTAGTTTTGCATCAAGGCATAACAGAATTTAACAAATTTGCAGGAGAATTGCAATCAACCGATTTACCAAAAAATTTCACATATTATGCAATGGGACATCTTCATGATACAGACATCAAACAATTTAATCACTTAAACGGACCAATTGCATATCCAGGATCTATTGAGCTGACAACCAGTGAGGGGATTAAAGAAACAAAGAAGGGATTCTTTGAAGTAGACATTTCAGAAAAAGAGGCAACACCAAATTGGATTGAGTTAGATACAAGACCACAGTTTTCATTTAAAACAGAATATCAAGAACTAACAAAAACCATTGATGAAATTTCTGAAAAGATTACAGGTTTAACAAAAAAACCCATTGTGGAGATAAAAATCAATGGTGAAAATATTGAAACAGACAATATTCAGGCACAAATCTCGAGATTAAACTCCATTGCTTTGAGATGTTTTTGGAGAATCAATACAAGACAAGGGTCAGATTCTTCTGTATTTCTTGACAGACCAAATATCATCGATGAAGAAATGTATAGATTGTCAGTGGATGCCTTGGGTTCAGAACAAGCAGCTAGTTTTGCAATTAAAGAACTTCTTCCAGTTTTATCATCAGGAGAAATTAAAGAAGCCTCAGAAATCATCATAGAAAATTTTCAAAAATTCAAAAAGGAGAAAAAGAAATGATCACATCAATTGAGTTAGGAGATTTTCTTGCACATTCTAATACAAATTTAGATTTTGATAATGGAGTAACAGTTTTTGTAGGACAGAATGGTGCAGGAAAATCAAGCATCATTGATGCAATTACATTTGCATTATTTGGACAACATACAAGAAAATCTAACAAAGGCCTTATCAAGAGAGGTTCCAATCAAGGATTTGCACAAGTCAGTTTTTCAATTAATGGAAAAAACTACGAGGCAGTCAGAAAAATAGATAGCAAAGGAACTCTTTCAGCAAAATTTACTGAAATTGCAGGAGATGAAAGAATTGAGATAGCAGCAGGGGAAAGAAAGCAATTTGGGGAATCAATGACGCAAGAAGTTGAAAAAGCTATTGGTCTTGACTTTGAGAAATTAAAAGTGGCATCAATTGTGCAACAGGGCGAATTGAATGCAATTATTAATGCAAAACCTAAAGAATTCAAAGAATTACTTAATGCAATAATAGGAATCGACAAGCTTGATGTAGCTTCAGAATCTATGAAAACTGTAAATAAAGAATTTCGTCAAAATGTCAAAGAAAAAGTAGGATATGATGATACACATATAGATATTTTATCAAGAGATTTAGAAAAACATCATAAAGAAATTGAAGATGCAACACCAAAGAAAAATCAATTGCAAGAACAACAAAGAAAATTGCAAGAAGAAGTTGAAGATTTAAGAAAAAAAGTAGAAGAAGAAGCTCCAAAAACTGAAAAAATTAACCAACTAGAATCCAGAAAAAAAGAACTCATAGAATATGCAAAAGATGCAATTCATGAAATTCAGCAAGAAATTAACGAAAATGAGCGTAAAATACGCGATTGTGAAGGATGTTTTGAGCCTGCAAAACTAAAAGAAGATTTTGAATCTAAAATTGAAAAAGTGGAACAGGCATTAGAAGACACATTAAATAAAATTCAAAATATGAAAAACCAAACAGCATCTCTTAAAGAAAAACAATTACTTGCATCAAAATTACAATTAAAAGATCATAAATGCCCAGTTTGTGATTCAAAGGTAGAAAAACTAAACCCACTTTTTCAAGAAGAACACCTGCACCAAGAATTAGAATCCCTACAAGAGCAAATTATTTCCAAAGAAAAAGAACATCAAATGTATAATCAAAAAAGAAAAGAATTCTTAGAGAAATTACAATCTGCAAGAGATGCTGAAGCAACACTCAAAGCACATTCAATTAATTCCAAAGAAGAATTAGATAAAATTCAAGAAGAAGTAAAAACAAAAAAACAAAATATTCAAAAAATTCCAGCAACTGGGAGTACAAATTTAATTGAAATTTCACATATTGACTCACATGCAAAAATCATTTTTGAGAACATTTCTGAATTGGAATTAGAAGTCAAGGGATTTGATGAACAAGAATTTTTGAATCTAAAACAAACCGTCAATCAAAAACAGATGGAACTTTCACAGATTGATCAACAGATTGGAGCCATTTTGGAAAAAATATCCAAAGGAAGAGAGCAAATCAAGACTATTGAAAATGCAATAACAGAATTAAAAATAGTAAAAGAGTACGTTACAAATCTTGAAGAGATTCAAAATAATGTTTTTAGTAGAGACGGACCTGTAGCTACAAGCTTGAGATCATGGGCTCTTAATGCAATTTCAGCCAAAGCATCAGAATATTTAGCGCTACTCAATACAAAAATTCAGAGAATTCAACTTACAGAAAAAGCCAGAGATATTTCAATAATTTGTAATTCAAAAACAGAAGAATTGGATTTAGAGTCACTTAGCGGAGGAGAAAAAGTCAGTGTGGCATTATCTTTGAGATTAGGCATGGCAAGTCTTTTAGGAGCATCAAATCTGAATTTGATGATACTAGACGAACCAACTACACATCTGGATGCTGAAAGAAAGAAATCACTGGTAGGAGTATTATCTCAACTATCAAATATTTCAAATTCTGAAAAACCAATGCAATTTCTCATAATTACGCATGATGCAGAGATATTTGAGGATTCCACGGTTGAACAAATTTACAAGTTTGAATCATCAGAGCAAGGAAGTAAAGTAACTACACTCTAGTTTACAATTACAATACCAGTCATCCAAGGATGGACCATGCAAAAATAATCATAAGTTCCTGCTTCATCAAATGTAAATTCGTAAACATCACCGGACATAAATAAACTAGAATCAAATACACCAGTCACTCCTGCAGTTACAGTGCCACTAGTTACTGTGTGTGCTGCAGAATCATCATTAATCCAAGATACAGTAGAACCTGTAGTTATGGTAACCTCATAAGGCAAATAACATTCGTTTGTTTCTTCACATCCAGGAACAGCAGATCCTGCAGGGATTGACACTATTGCAGAGGAAGGTGTTGGTTCTGGTGTTGGTTCTGGTGTTGGTTCTGGTGTTGGTTCTGGTGTTGGTTCTGGTGTTGGTTCTGGTGTTGGTTCTGGTGTTGGTTCTGGTGTTGGTTCTGGTGTTGGTTCTGGTGTTGGTTCTGGTGTTGGTTCTGGTGTTGGTTCTGGTGTTG
>NZ_JAILWA010000011.1 GCF_025699255.1 Nitrosopumilus sp.
CTGGTTTTCTTTTCACTGCCTTTTTCTTTGCTACTGTCTTTTTAGCTGGTTTTCTTTTCACTGCCTTTTTCTTTGCTACTGTCTTTTTAGCTGGTTTTCTCTTTGATGGTGTTTTTGCAATATTTCTTTTCATTGCTTTTAATTCGTTTAATTCTGATTGTATTTTCTTGATTTCTGCAACCATTTCTATTCTAAATGAATCGTTACTTGTTTCTGACATGAATTGAACTGAAGGCTTTTCTATATAATTTAAGATTTATTGATGAATTATTCTACCTTGTTTTCCATTGTACTGGGAGTTGCATCTCCACTTTTTCTTTGCTCTTTCTTGTATTCTATTTTAAGCCAGATTGGTGTGATGATTGTAGTGACTGCTACCATAATTACAATTGTAGAATATACTTCTGATGTTAGAACTCCTGCTGTTACTCCTACTCCTGCAACAATCAATCCCACTTCTCCTCTTGAAATCATCCCAATGCCTACTCTCATTCCCTGAGCTTTATTTTTCAAAAAGAACATTGCAGGTAATCCACATCCGAACAACTTTGTTACAATTGCAACTACGATAATGACTCCACTTAACATCAAAATTTCTAAATTAACAGCTCTGAGATCTACTTGCGCTCCAATAATTGCAAAGAACAGTGGTGCAAAGATCAATCCTATTTTTCCAATATAATTTTCTACTTTTTCAAATACTTTGGTGGTTGACAATGCCATTCCTACTGCAAATGCCCCTACAATCGGTGATAATCCGATAGACCCAGCTAACGCCGCCGCCCCAAAAAACGACGCAGTTGCAATTCCTTCTACACTGCCTTTTGCCTTCCATAATCTTGGTGTAATTATTTTTGGAATGATGACCACTGCCACTACTAACATTATTGCAAAGAATCCTAATACTTGCAAAATTGTAATCATTACTTCTGTGATTTCAATATTATCTACGCCTCCATCTGAACCTGCGATGGATGTGACCACTGATAAGACTGCAATTGCCAAAATGTCGTCTACTACTGCCGCCCCAATGATGAGTCTAGCTTCCGGTGCTTTGATTTTACCAAATTCACTTAACACTTGAATTGAAATTGCAATACTTGTAGCTGTAAGTGCAGTAGCAATTAACATTGACTGCAATGCATCAAATCCAAACATTTGGAATACTGCGAGGCCTGCAAAGAACGGAACTACTACTCCTAAAGTCCCAACAGTAAATGATGCTTTGCCTCCTTTGAGAAATTCTTTTGGTGTCATTTCTAATCCTGCCATAAACAAAATTACAATTGCTCCCATTTCTCCTAAAATTTTAATTTCATCGCTAATGTGTAAAAGCTGTTTTCCATCAAGAATGAAAAATTGTCCTAATGCAAATGGACCTACAATCATACCTGCAAGTAATTCTCCTAACACAATTGGAAGTTTTAATCTAAGGAAAAGCTCTGCCATCAGCTTTGCTGCAAATAGAAGTATACCTACCCCTATGATTGTCTCAATAAAATGTGCCTCTGCTGCCATCTTCTCCTGATAAATACAGAAAATTCTGTCATATAAGGTGATATCGTGTGAAAAATGATTTTTTTGTTGTTAAATTAACCCCTGACTTTTTATCTTACAATTAAAACAGGAATTTTTGATCTTTGAACAACTCCGTTTGCTACACTTCCTAGAATTAATTTGTCTAATCCTGTTCTGCCGTGAGATCCCATTACAATCAAATCCATTTGGGTCTGTTTTGTAAATGAAAGAATTTTTTTCATTGGATGATCAGTAATTAATATTTTTGAAGTCATTGAAATCTTTTGTTTCTTTGCAATGGCTTCTAATTTTGATATGTCTCGTGATATTTTTTCCTTAAATTTCTGTACCTGTTTTTGATTGCTTAAAGATAGGTCTTTTCCAAAAAGACTACCGTTAATTTTTTCAATACATGTGACTAGAATTAATTTTGCTTTGTATTTTCCTGCTAAATCTAATGCTGTATTGAATGCATGTTTTGAATTAATGGAACCATCATAAGGTACTGCGATTTTCTTAATCTTCATTTTTTTCATAATGTGATCTTCTCTTTACACGAATATAGAAGTTTTTGAAAGTATGTTTTTTGTAAAATTAAATGTATTAAATCAATATTATCGTACATCTCCTGCAATATCTCCTACAATTTCTTCTAAAAGATCTTCGATGGTGATTATTCCTTCAAGCCTTTCATTATCGTCTAAAACAACTGCTAAGTGACTATCATTTTTTTTCAATTCTACAAACAAATCACTTATTTTTTCAGTAGAATAAACAAAAAATGGTTTTCTGGCAATTGTTCCAATTTTTGTTTTTGAATATTCTTTTTCAGGAATTTTTGTAATGTCCCAAATATGTAACACTCCTACAATATTATCGAGAGTTTTAGAATAAACTGGTATTCTAGAAAATTCTTTTGCTTTAATCAATGAAAACATATCTGACAGCATACTGTTGTCATCTAATGAAAAAATATCTTGTTTAGGAGTCATTACTTCTATTATTGGTTTATCGTCAAACTCTAGAGCTTTCTTTACTAATGTGTGCTCTTCTTTTTCAATAGCTTTTTCTGATAATCCTAAATCTACAACTTCCTTGATATCTTCTTCTGTGATTGGTTTTGGATAAGAATTTCCTCCAATAGATTTTAAAAATAATTTTGTCAATTTTTCTAAAAACCAAACAAATGGGTACATAACATAAGTAAACACAAGAAGAAATTTGCTAAATCGCAAAGCCATTTTTTCAGATTGTATGTGTGAATATGATTTTGGAAATATTTCTCCAAAAATCAAAATTATAAAAGTCATTATTCCTATGGCGATACCTACTCCTTGACTTCCTGCTAGTTTGATTGCGACATCTGCAGCAAGAACTGAAGAAGCTACGTTAACCAAGGTGTTTCCTAAATTAACGCTAGATGTCATGAGGCTGGGATTTGATTTGAGTTTGTAGAGTGAAGATGACCCTGGAATTTTTTTACGATAGCATCTCATGACTTTTGAGCGTCTTGTACCTACTATAGCAATCTCAAGACCACTAAAAATAGCATACATTCCTATCAGAATCACGATGGAAATTATCTCAATGATGATTAAATCCAATTAAAAATTAACATGTCCCTTAGAAGTTAAATGATTTTTAGAATTCCATTTTTGATAATAATGCATATCTGATCTTTTGAATATTTTTTTTATTGCTTGCTTATGCTACTCCTGGAGGAACAGATGCTGCAGATTCAGATGTATTTTCAAAATATTTTTTAGTTTGCTCAATTAATTTTTGATTTTCTTTGTTTATTTTCTCTAATCTCTCTTCAAATTTTTCAGTTTCCACTTTAACATTGATGATATCTGTAAGTGTTTTGATGGATTTTATTATGGCATCATCATCAGGCAACATCATTCTACAAGTGGTATATAGTATGATGCTTGGTATTTCAAAATTTTTTAATGCTGAAATAACACTTGCATCGGCACCAAGAATTGCTCCATTGGGAATTAGTGGTAGATTGTATTTGTCTAAAAGACTTTTTGAAATTTTATTAGCTGCTAAACCATATGATACTGGTTCTATTTTGTAATTTTGATCTACTTCTAATCCTCGTGGAATAATTATTTTTTTGATGTCATTGTTTTTTGCAAATTCTATTGATTTTGTTATTAGATCATATGTAGAAATAGGATTCAAAGGAATGGTGGACAAAATTGCATAAATGTTGTCTTTTTTGTATGTGCGAACTGGTCCATAGATCTCCCCTTTTTTGATTACATATGATGGTGATATTTTTGTAAACTCAAGTTCTCCTATATCCTCCATTTGTAATTGTGATACTAGATAAGAAATGGCAAAAGCTCCTACTAATTCTGCGCTCGGAAAAGCTATGATTAACACTTTTTCATCTGAATTCATGTCTGTTTATCAAATGAAAAATCAAAATAAATCACAATAACTTGATTTTCACTTATGATTTTCATTCATTAATAAAATATTTCAAAATAGAATGATATTTTTTCTATTTTGTTGGTTTGACTATTAATACTGGGCATTTTGCTTTTGTTACTACTTGAGATGCAACACTGCCAAGCACCATTTTTTTAAAACCTGATCTTCCATGAGATCCCATTATTATCAAATCCATGTTGTTGTTGTCTGCAAAAGAAAGGATGCCTTCTGAATTTGATGGATTATGAACTATTTCAACTGAAATTGGAATGTTTTCCACCATATGAGAGTTTTTAATTTCATTCAAATTTTCTTTTGCTTTGTTTTCTGATTCATCATGTACTTCTTGAGCTCGTGTCCAAGACATGTTTGATGTATCTATATCACTTCCAATCACAGTCAATAGTGTGAGTTTTGACTCAAATTTTTTTGCGATTTCTATTGCTTTTTCAAATGCAATATCTCCAAAATTTGTAAAATCATAAGGAACTAGAATATTTTTTGTCATAATGTTATGCTGTGAAGTTTATAATTAAACTAATTGAAAATTCTTATGCTTGGAGACATTTTATCTAGGCAATTTTTACAGAGTTTACAAAAACTCCTTTCTTTGAAACAATTTGTCCTATTTCTTGACTTTTGATCTTGTGTTTTTTAAAAATGGCATTTATTTTTGGTGTTTGATCTTTTGATGCAACAACACAAAAACCTACTCCCATGTTAAACGTCTTGTACATTTCTTCTGCTTTTACTCCTTGCTCTTCTATCAGTTTCATGATTGGTGGAATTTTAGGTAATGAATCAATTTCATATCCTATGTTTTTCAGGCGTAATAATTTAGTAAATGCCCCTCCTGTAATGTGTGCAAATCCATTGATTTTACATTTTTGATTAATCTCAAGAACTGGTTTTGTGTAAATTTCAGTTGGTTTTAGTAATGCCTCTCCAATAACTCCTACTCCTTTCACTTTGTCTTTTACTGAATATTTTGTTAATAGTGCCTTTCGCGCAAGTGAATATCCATTTGAATGAATCCCTGTACTGCTTGCCCCGATAATTACATCTCCTGCTTTGATTTTGTTTCCAAGAACCATTTCTTTTTTATCTAACAATCCTACGACCATTCCTGCTAAATCAAATGCAAAACCTTTTCCTTCTATCACATCTGGCATTATTGCAGTCTCTCCTCCGACAATTGGCATTGCTGATTTTTTTGCACCTGTGACCAAACCTTCTACGATTTTTTTAAAAATTGTCACATCATTTTTGTTTGCAGCAATATAATCTACAAATGAAACTGGGGTTGCTCCAATACAGATTATGTCATTAACATTCATTGCAACACAATCAATTCCTATTGTGTTGTATTTTTTCATCATGTTTGCAATTACTACTTTGGTCCCTACTCCATCAGTATGTGTAGCTAAAAGTTTTCCTCCTGGAATTTCTACAATTCCTGCATAATGACCAAAACCATGTGCCATCTTAGCTTTTTTCTGTAACTTGTGAGTCGATTCTATTAATTTTCCAATTGCCTTTTGACTCTGTTTAATTTTAGAAATATCTACACCTGCTTTTTTGTAGGTTAAAGCCATAGTTTGTTGCGTATCTGATATGAATAAAAGAATTTGCTTGCTATTTCGATCACATGTACATTCCAGCTATCTCTTCTCTATGCTCCACATATTTTTGAGATAATTCACTAAATTCTGAATGTATTCTGTCTTTCTCTTTTTGGAGATCTGATGTGTCGATTTTCATATCATAAAACCGATTTAATGCTTCAATTAAGGTAGATGCTGCTGCTGAATCCGGCGCTTCTTTGTTGGCTTTTGCTAGTAATGTTAACCCCTGAATCTCTCTTACTAGACATTCATTTAGTATCCCTCCTGGAATGCCTGTAATGAATCCTTGAGGAATCATGCTGATATTTTTGTCCGCCATAGTCCTTACCAAATCCTCTTCTGCGGCACAATATGCTTTATCATCATGCTCTGTGCTTGCTACTCCGTCAAGAATTACAATTTCTTTGGATCCTTTTTGTGCTGCCCAATCTAAAATTGATGAAACCAGAGAATACAACCCTTCCATTCTTAAAGTAATTTCACAAATTATTGCACAAACTGTCCCTTCTTTGTTTGCATAAAATCTGAACGGATGACGTAATCTTCCTCTCATGAATACTGTTGACGGTGGTAAATATTTTGATCTCATTACTGCTATTTCTTCCATGTTTAGTTCTGAAATAATATGATTAATTGACACTGGACCTACTAATCCTGCACCCACAAACCCTGCAAAAATTATCGGACTCTTCAACTCCGTCTTTTTTAATTCAAAGACTTCGGCTTCGGGAAATTCTTTTGCCACTGTTTACGTCGATTTACTCTATCTAATTATCTTTTAGTTGATCTAGTTCAACATACATAGTCGTTTTTTTGCATGAACAAATTTAGCATAACTCTTCCTTTGTCTGTAATTGTGTAAATTACATTTGCTCCTACTGCTTCCTTTTTGATAAAATTGTAATCTACACACAAGTGTAAATAATTTAAAAATGATTTTTTCATTCTGATCTTTGATTTTGAATACAAATCCGAAAATGTCATAGGATTCCCTCTTAATTGATATAATAATTTCAATAAAGACAACGTACTGTAATCCTTTGTTCTTGCTTTTACTGCATCAAGAATTTGTTCATCTCTATGTATGATAAAATCCTCAAATTGGTCTGCCACTTCTAGTGGCACATAGGTCAATCTTGCTCGCATCATACCGTATAGTACGGTACATTACCTTATTAGTCTTTAACTTGAGCTTTGTTGATCTTTTCAGCTGGTTTTTTTACACCTAATCGTGCCTAGATCGCTATTTTTAGAATTAGCTTGAATTGTTTGAATTGTGAAATTATAGTATATCATCTGATTTAAACAGCCAGCATCCAAAATTCCCTTGTGGAAATTGCAATAAGTGCCATACTGACTGTAGTTGGATTAATCATGTTGTGTTTTGGTGGAAATTGGTTAGTAAATGGTGGTGTTGCAATTGCAAAAAAATTTCGTATTAGTAATCTTGTAATTGGTATGACCATTGTTGCATATGGTACTTCCACTCCTGAACTTGCTGCAAGTGTTGCAGCTGCCGGAGAGCATAGTGCAATAATTCTTGGAAATATTATTGGAAGCAACATTGCAAATGTTGGAATGGTAATTGGTGCTGCAGCAATACTTGTCCCTCTTGCTGTAAGTAAATCTGTTTTAAAAAAAGAAATTCCTATAATGTTAGGCGTTTCAATATTTTTAATTTTACTTTCAGTTGATGGTGAGCTCTCACAATATGATGGTGTACTGTTACTATCTGGTTTGGGAATCTTTGGATATTTTACATACAAGGATGCAATAAAACAACGAGCAGAAAATAAGGATATTGTTCCTCCTAACACAAATAATGTTTATCTAAAATCTGTAGGATTAATTGGTATTGGTGTTGTTCTTTTGTATGTTGGTGCAATACTTACAGTTGATAATGCAGTAGTTTTGGCAAAAGAATTTGGCTTGTCCGAAAAAATAATTGGATTGACTGTTATTGCAATTGGAACCTCTCTTCCAGAATTAATAACATCGATTATTGCAATTAGAAAAGGTCATGCTGATATTGGTGTTGGAAATATTATTGGAAGCAACATCTACAATATCTTGATGATCATGGGTGTGGGTGCAGCTCTTGGTGGGGTGATGGTTGGAGTTGATGTTTATGTTGATTATGCTGTTATGATAATCTTTAGCTTATCACTATTGATTGCATTAAAAACTAAGATTATTGGTAAAACTATGGGGGTCTGTCTTGCAATTGGTTATGCTGCGTATCTTGTAATTACGTTTTTCAAGTAATTTGTGCCTAAATTACAAGTTAAATTGGATTTATTACAATATTTTCAGCCTTTATTGATGGGGTAATTGATGGAAGTGATGCCCATTGAATAACATTTTTCTGATTGTTTCCGATTGCTGAAATATTTTTTAACATTGTCGGTAAACTGTGAATTATTCGTACTGATTTGCCTGGTCCTGATATCTTTCCATTTTTAATAATTTTAATTCCACTTCGTGCAGTACATGAAAAATCTCCTTTGATTGGATTCACTGCATAAGTGTACCAAAGTCTCCCTACCAAAATCCCCCTTTTAGTTTCTTTAATCATTTCTTCTTGAGATTGTTCTCCTGAAATGATCTTGAGATTGTGTGGAGCTGCTATTGGAATCGGTTCTGTACTCCTTCCCATTGGTGAACCTGGACGAGATGCATTCCCTGTTGATTCTTTTTTTTCTTTGTAACTGTCAAAAAGATTTGAATATGTGTTCTTGAAAATTCCTTTCTCTATCAAATTCCTTTTAGTTGTTTTTACTCCTTCGTCATCTATTGATTTTGTTCCAATTCCTTCTGGAATGTGTGGGTCATCAACTAAACTAAATTCTTCTACTGAAATTTTTTTATTGTATTCTTTTGAAAAACAACTTTTTTTTTCAACAAATGTTTTAAAATTAAAATTATATGCTACTACAAATGCCAATAATTCCCCTACAGAATATGGCTCAAAAATTATGGAGTATTTATCTGAGTCAATTTTTTGGGGATTAATTGATTCTATACACATTATTTTAGCATCCTGTCCTATTTGCTCTGCAGAAAAATTTGATAATGTTCTTCCACTGGCATGTCCGATTCCTGATACTGGAATTTTTCCTTGTTCTGATTCGGCATTAATTATTCCTGAAATGTATGTGGCATTATTGCTGAAATCTAATCCGTTCGAATTTAATATCTCAAAGTTTTCAGATACAATGTTAAGTGATCCTGTAATCGTGTTTATTTTTTGATTATTTGCATAATCAATCATTGTTTGCGCTATATCTGTACTTTCAGAGCCTGATATGTGATCTAATTTCTTATCGAATGTTCCTTCTAATTTTGTATGTTCTGCTTTATGAGGTAATCCTTGCCAAAATTCTTTAGATTTGAGATTGGATAATGATTTAGATGCATTGTTAATTCCTTCTTCTATTTTTTCCTCATTTGTTGTTTCAAATGATGTTATTTTTTTATTGTGAATTAGTCTAATTCCAAAACTAGTGTCAAAGTTTTGTTTAACTTCTGTAATTTCAGAATCTGTGATTCTAATCGTTGTGATCTTTTTTTTCACTCTGACGATATCACATTCATCAATTCCTATTTTCTTTGAATGAGCAAGTGCCTTTTCTAAGGCTGACAAATTATTGTTTCCTTGGATTTTGATAATTAAATTTATTGATTTTTATCAATTCTACATATGAACCAAATTGTGAATCTGTAACATTATCTAATTTATCTTCGATCTCTTCTTCCCCGTCAAATTTTTTCAGAATTTTATAATGTGTATTTCTTTCGGCTGGAATTCTTCCAATTTCTTTTATCATTCTTCTAATTTCTCTTGGTTTTAATAATTGACCAAATTCAGAACCTGCAGATGTTGAAATACTTTCATTGATCAAAGTTCCACCAAAGTCATTTGCTCCCCACATCAATAACAGTTGAGACATTTTTTGTCCCTCTTTAACCCATGACATTTGTAAATTGTCAATGGAATTATTTAACATTATTCTGGAAACTGCATGTGTTAACAAAACATCATTTCCACTACCTCCTTGTCTGATCCCTTCATGTAATTCATGTTTATACATTGGAGCTTCAGTATGGATGAAATTCAGAGGAACAAATTCTGTAAATCCTCCTGTCTCTTTTTGTATTTCTCTTATTTTTGCAATATGTTTCACTCTGTCTTCAAGTGTTTCTACATGACCAAACATCATAGTTGATGTTGTGTTAATTCCAATTTTATGTGCCGTTTTGATGACTGTTTCCCAGTCTTCTACACTGATTCTTCCTGGGGAAATCTTATCTCTTAATTTTTGATCAAGAATTTCAGCTGATGTGCCAGGAAGTGTATTTACTCCCGCTTCTTTCATCTTCTTCAAAAATTCTTCAATTGAAACGTTTGAGCGCATTGCTCCGTATAAAATTTCTTCAGGTGAGAATCCATGAATGTGGATGTCTGGAATCTCTTTCTTGATGTCTCTACAAATATTTTCATACAAATTTCCTTCCATGTCTGGAGGTAATCCTGCCTGAATGCAAACTTCTGTTGCTCCTAGTTGATATGCTTCTTTTGCTCTTCGCACAATCTCTTCATTTGGAAGGAAATATCCTTCTTCTTCTCTAAAATCTCTACTAAATGCACAAAAACCACACTGTTTGATACAGACATTTGTAAAATTGATATTTCTATTTACCACATATGA
Organism: Nitrosopumilus sp.; assembly: GCF_025699255.1. Taxonomy (NCBI): domain Archaea; kingdom Thermoproteati; phylum Nitrososphaerota; class Nitrososphaeria; order Nitrosopumilales; family Nitrosopumilaceae; genus Nitrosopumilus; species Candidatus Nitrosopumilus sp. The sequence continues at coordinate 10,298 of NZ_JAILWA010000011.1, forward strand.
TACAATGTCTCCTACTCTTCTCTTCCTTAATTCATCTGCAACTAATCCTACTAAATGAAAATCAATCCCTTGTGCATTAAATAATTCTAATCCTTCATTTGCAGAAACCTCTTTTTCAGATAATGCTTTGTTTAAAATTTTGGCAACTATGGGATCTGCATTTTTGAAAAGTGAATCTATATTGATTGTCATCTCCAATATTCCTCTTTTACGAATCCTTCCTCATTTTCAATAACTGCTATCTTATCTCTTAACTCTTTACTAATAAATGAAAAGTACTCTGGATATATTGGAAATCTGCATTTTAAATCAAAACCTGCATTTTTTGAATACTTATCAACTTTATCAATTTTAGGCCAAGAAAATTCTGGATTGACAAAATCTGGAGTTAATGGAGAAATTCCTCCCCAATCATTAATTCCTACGGATAAAAAACTTTGATATGACTTTGGAGACAAATTTGGAGGAATCTGAATATTCATTTGTGGCATAATAATTCTGGAAAGTGCCACCACCAATTTGAAATATTTTTCATCTGCAGATGGGCTGTCTTTCATCTTTGTATCTTGTTTTGGTTGAAAATTTTGTAGAATTAATTCCTGAATGTTTCCATATCTATCATTAAGTTGCTTTATTGCAAATAGTGAATCAATAATTTCTTCTATTGTTTCCCCAATTCCTACAAGAATCCCTGTTGTCATTGGAATTCTTAACTTTCCAGAATTTTCCAGAATCTCTAGTCTTGCTTTTGGTCTTTTACTTGCTGCCAAATAATGTGGCATTCCTTTTTCTGTTAGTCTTTCACTTACATTTTCTAGCATTACGCCCATAGACACATTCGTTTTTTTCAATTCTTTCATTTCTTCATAGTTTAGATTTCCAGCATTTGTATGTGGGAATAATCCTGTTTCTAATGCTATTTCTGATGAATGAATAAGATATTCTGTAGTCGTTTTGAATCCGTTCTTTTTTAACCACTCTCTTGCTTCTTGATATTTTTTTTCAGGTTGTTCTCCTGTTACAAAAAGTGCTTCTACGCATCTGTATTTTTTTGCAAGTACAAGTAATTCTGAAATTTGCTGTTTTGACATTAAAGATAATTTTGTTTCTTCTGGCTCTGCTTTGTATGTGCAATAGGAACATGTATCTTTACATAAATTTACTATGTTGAAAAATGCTTTTTTGGAAAATGTCACCGAATCTTTTTTAAATTTTTTTCTTAATGTCTGTGAAACTGTAAATAATTCGTTTGGGTTTTTTACTGCTTTTTGATATATGGCATTTACATCTTGGCAAGAGATGGGTTTGTTTTCTAAAATATTATTTAAAATCTCTGAATCAAAGACAAGATTGTTCAACAGAAGAATTTCTAGTTAAGAAGTATTTATGCTTGTTCTGAATTAATTTTCATTTGGTCTCTCTTGAAGTACTAGTGTGACATCTGTTGTCCTTCCATCTCTTAAAATTTCTATAACCATTTCATCCCCAACTGATTTTGCTCTTTGGAGGTGAATTAGTATGTCGTCAATTTTTCTAACTTCTTTTCCATCTACTGCCAAAATAATATCTCCTCCTACTGGATAATTCCTGCCTTCTACTTCTATTGTTTTATCTGAACCAATTAATCCTGCATCAAATGCTGGACTATCTTCCACTACTGTGATTACTAAGAATCCTACTGCGTCTTGAAGATCTAATACTTTTGCCATGTCTGGATCAATGTCTCTTCCTGCAATTCCAATCCATGGGTGTTTGTATTCCCCCTCTTCAATCAATGTGGGAACAATTTTTGCAACTGTTTGTGACGGAATTGCAAATCCTACCCCTGTAAATTCTCCAGTAGCTGATTGAATTGCTGTGTTGATACCAACAATTTCTCCACGCATGTTAAGTAACGGTCCTCCAGAGTTTCCTGGGTTAATTGCAGCGTCTGTTTGAATAACATCTGGGATTTGATATGCTGAATCTGCAGATGGAAGCAATCTTCCTAATTGACTTACAATGCCTGAAGTCATGGAACCTGATAATCCAAATGGGTTGCCTATTGCGGCTATGCCTTCTCCTACTTTGAGATTTGAAGAATCTCCTATTGATAATGGATTCAACAAAGCTAAATCTGCACTTACTTTGATTACTGCAATGTCTGTATATTCATCTGCCCCAATTATTTCTGCATTATATGATCTACCGTCAAGAAAAGTAACTATTACTTTACTTGCATTTTTTACAACATGTGCATTTGTAATTATATGTCCTTTCTTATCAAACACAAAACCTGATCCTACTCCACCTGTAATGTCATCTGATTCCCCTCTTTGAACATTAACTCTGACTACTCCTGGTTCTGATTTTTCAAAAATTTCGATTAATGATAACTTGTTTGAAAATATTGGTGCTATTTCTTCTACTGCATTTGCTGAATTCCCATCAGTTACAGAAATTTCTGGTTTTAGTGATTCTGGTGGAGTGCTAAACAACACTGCAACAATCGCAATTACCATTATTGCCCCTATTGCCCCACCTACAAACATTCCAGATTTGTCCATGAGATTTTTTATTCTCTATTTTCTATCTAAAAGGCTTGCTATACACTGATCGAACTTTGAGAATGATCTTTCATTGAGTAACTTCTACCCCTCCAAGTTACTGCTGATGTTTTTTTGGCTTGTAGTAATCCGCTCAAAAATCCTAATACTACCACAAGACTTCCGAGTGGAGCAAAGACTGCATATGCTAATTTTAATTTTAATCCTATTTTGACTTCAATCACAGCTCCCAAGTAAATCAAAATACATGTGATTGCTGATGTAATGCATAGAATTTTTGTGGGTATTGTTTCTGTTGGTAGTATTGTTGAAATTGTAAATATTGGAAATGGGATAAATAACAAAAATACTATTGCAAAAAATATCCCTATGGCAATTTTTCCACTTTGAAGATATAGTGGAACCATTAATCGTTTTAATGCATTCCATAATGTATTCTTGTCACGAGCCCAAATGGCCTCAATAAGATGTTCTCCACGAACCATTTTCATTTTATATCCTGATTCTTTTACTTTTTTCCCTAGTGCACCATCTTCAATAATCTCGTGTTTTACCCCTTCATGCATTCCTATTTCTTGATAAATTGTTTTTTTCAAAATAAAGAAACTTCCAAAAAAATACCCTGTCTTTTTTGAAGGGTTGTTGACATTTAATGCAGAAAATCTTGTATGCAAAAATGTAGAAATCATTGGGAGTGTGATGTTTGTCCAAAAATCAAATGTTAACATTTTTGGAATTGCTGACAAAGCATCTAGACTGAATGAATTCAAGTGAGAGACAGCTAGTGTAATGACATTTTTTGCATGTTTTGTATCTGCATCTGTGAATAACAATAATTCTCCTGTTGCTTTGTTGTATCCTTCCATACATGCCCAATTTTTCCCCATCCATCCTTCTGGCTTTGGTCTTGCAGTGACTGCTATCACCTTATCATATTTCTCTGCATATTTTGAAATAATTTTTCCAGTGTTATCTTCTGATGAATCATCTATTACAATAATTTCATAATTTTTGTAATCTTGATTAACAAGAGAATCTAAACATTTTTCAATAAATTCTTCTTCATTTCTTGCTGGAAGGATTATTGAGACTTTGGGATTTATTTTTGATGTATTTTCAAATCTATCTAAGTATGGTGTTAATCTAAAAGAATCTATCATTGATTTTATTAGAAATATCCATGCTCCACAAATTCCAATTAAAATTGCAGTTAGACTATAATTAAAAATATCTGCTAGTAAATCCATGAAGTTTATCTCTCGATTTCTTCTTTGATACTTTGCATGGCCTGTTCAGTTCCGCTTTTGATATGTTTCTTAATCATTCCAGTAAACATGCTCATAATTCCAGTTAATTTGATATCCCAAAATGTAGTAAGTTTTGTCTTTTCTCCATTTTCTGATAAAGATATGATTTTTTCTCCGTCAATAATTCCTTTTGTGAATGTGGCGTGAATTTTTTCTTTTGGATAAATTTTAACTTCCTGCAAACATTTTTGATCTCTAAAAGCAATTGTTACCTCTCTATTGACTGTGTTTCCTTCTTTGGAAATATTCCTGACTTCTTTGGTTCCCTTCCAAAATTTTGGTTCATTGTCAATATCTGAAATTGTATTCCATACTTTGTCTAATGGCGCATTAATTTCTACTTGCACTTCAATAATTGCCATATTCTACGAATATCTAGTCCGCATTAAATATATTAGATTCCAACTGTATTTGAAATAGACTGTGATGGGTAACATGCCTAAAATCCGGAACACTAACTCCAGTTCCAATGGCGTTTGCCATTCTTCCGTCACAGTCACTTAAAATTTGAAAGAAAATGAAACCGACAAAATACATGCCAAAAATTGAAACATTAGATGGTGCGGGTTTTTGGAAAAATGCATATGCACACCAACGAGGAAAATTATTAAAAAAAGTTAATGTCCCTGATGATCAAATAATTGAACTAGTTAACAAAAAGTATATGGAGATTCCTGCTGCATTAAGATATGAAATTGAAACTAGTGGTATTAACAAAAAAGATTTACAATGACATTCGAAATTCATTTTAACGGGAAAAATTAAGATTCAACATGTCTACTGTATCTTATGATGATTTTGCAAAGTTAGACATTAGAGTTGCAAAAATAATTGAAACTGAACCAATAGAAGGAAAATCTAGAATCATTAAAGGTAAAATTGATTTAGGAAATAATGATCAACGTGAAGTAATCATTGGGGGTGCACAATATTTTCAACCAGAAGAAATTGTTGGTAAAACTGTAATTGTTCTTGCAAATCTCGAACCCAAGAAAATGGCAGGTGTTGAATCAAATGCAATGCTTTTAGCTGCTGATGTTGACGACAAACCCTTTTGGTTAACTGTAACTGGTGACGTCCCTTTGGGAAGCCCCATTAAATAACATCTATAAAATTAAAAATTAATGAAAATAGGTTGTTGATTTATGATTTAGTCATAAATCATTAATTTTTTCTCTTCTAGTAATGCATGTAAGTTATTCACAGAACGATATACGTCTGGTTCTTGTTTAGCTCCAGTACAGACAAGTTTTCCTGATGAGAACAACAAAATCACTGTCTTAGGATCAAGCATTCTATGAATGAGACCTGGAAATTGCTCTGGTTCGTACATGCTTCTTGGAAGGGTTCTTGCAGCTTGTTCCAAATGGATTTTTCCACCTAGATTAATTGATGCAACAATGTTCTGAATTGTTACTACTGCGTCTTTTTTTACTTTAATTCCTCCTTTTCGAAGTTTTTGTACAACCGTTTTTACTGCTTTTCTGGCCATTTCTTCAGATTTTGAACCAGTACATACCATTTTTCCTGATGTGAAAATCAAAGTTGCTGTCTTTGGAGTTTTTAATCTGAAAACTAGACCTGGAAATTGATCCGGATGATATTCTACATCTGGAAATGTTCTAGTAATTTCATTCAAATCCATCTTCTGCATTACGTCTGCTGAAGCTACAACATTTTCTACACTTACGATAGGTTTTGTTTGTGGCATATTCGGCTTTTTTTGTATTTGAACTATAATAAAAGCACTCGCCATTATTTACTCTCAAAAACACATTTTTTCTCGAGTGGACAGGTTTGATCTCTAAAATTAGGACGAATGCTTTAATTTGGTTCTGAGAGATCTTGATTCTAGTGAATTTTACTAATTTTGATTTTGATCAACTGTTCTCTATGGGTGATGATTCTAATCCATTAATGATGCTGGTTTGGATACTTCCTATAATCCTCTTTGTATTTTATGGACAACACATTCAACTCTTTGTTACTTCTAGAGAAATTAAAAAAGGATTAAAAAAATTAGATGGATTTAGAGATGAGTCAAGAAATGAGTTAATACATTATGTAAAAAATAATTTAAAACCAAAAGATGATCCAATTAACAAAATTGATACATTTCTAGAATATTTTACAATCATGCCTGTGGATATGGATCCTAATGGCATTGTTGAGAAAGTACGACACACTGTAAGATCTAGAGAAGATTATACTCGAAATCATGTAAAGTCTCTATCTCCTGAAATGAGTGATGTAGAATTAACCAAAGTTCAAACGCTGCTTGAAATTGCATCTTCATTACAAATGATTTACAAAATTATTAATCACATGTTTTTAACTGCCAAAAAACAAAACAACTATCCTTTGATTTTACCTTTACAAATGATTCTTCCTTTTATAATGGAACAAGCAGAAGCAATGAAAGAAGCAATTCCTGCATTTAAAATGAGTCAACCTGTGGGAGATGGAATTGGTCCAATGATTGTTGGGAAAATGATGTTGGATTCTAAAAAAGAAACAGTTGCATTAGAAACAACTCTTTCAAAAACTGATTTTGAAAATAGAACTTTGTATCTTTTAAAAGCTGAAGGTCCTGGTTCTACTGTTGGAAGACCTGCAGACGGATTGGAAAAAATTGTTACAGAAAATAAAATTGATGTAATAATAATGATTGATGCTGCATTAAAAATGGAGGGTGAAGATTCTGCATCTATTGCTCAAGGATTTGGTGCTGCTATTGGTGGTATCGGAACAGAAAGATTTCAAATTGAAGAAATTGCTACAGAGAGAAAAATCCCAATTTTTTCTATAGTTATCAAACAATCTGTCAAAGAAGCTATTACTTTGATGACTAAAGAAATCGCTGATACTGCTGAAGATGTGCGACTACAAGTCTATGAAATGATTCGTGAAAATACTACTGATGGACAATCTATAGTAATTATTGGAGTAGGTAATACCTCGGGAGTTCCACAATGATCTTCTCAAAGAAAAAAATTACTACAGAGTATACTGTAGAACAATGTACAAAATGTGGAACCATTACAAAACGAAAATTCCATCAAGGTGATATTCTATTTACAGAAATATCTCACTGTCATTCATGTGATGGATTAACAAGAATTGAAAAAATCTTTGGTGAAACTGTAGAGCAATAAATCCAATCTTATTTTGTTTTGTATTTCACATTACACGTGGGGCAAAACCATGATGCTTCTTCACCTTGTTCTTTGAACATAAAACCTCCGCATTTGGGACAAGGACTCACTTCTTCACTCAAATATTTTAACTCCTAAAATTTTCATGTTGCTTTTGTAGTGACGGTGACCCCGTTCTCATTTGGAATAAATGTGTGCTCAGCTTGTGCGACTCTTTGTTCATTTACTTCAATTAGAACCGGATATGCCTGTACTGCTTTTTTCTTTACAAGAAAATCTAAAAGTTCCTTGGCTTCTTTTACTTCCCATTCTTTTGTAAGCCATCTGAGTGCAAATGGCAGCATGTTGCAATTCTCCCAAATAAAATCTAATAATTTATCAGCTTCGACATTTTTTGTTTTCTTTCGGGAATTTAACGCAAAGATGTTCTTTATTTTCCCATTTCTTACAAATCCTCCACCTTGTTCAGTTGTAACAAACGGTTCACATGCATATGCTGAATTTTCTGAAAGTGAAAATCCACCAATAGACCAAATATTTGGGATTGATTTTCCTGCATGTATTGTATATTGTTCTAATGAATGACCACTAAGATTTGCAATTGGTTTGTATCCCATTTGTTTAATTGTTGTTTCAATGGTTCTTCCAATGTCACTTGCTTTTACTCCTACCTTGATCATTGCCATTGCATTTCCTAATGCTTCTTCTACAGCTTGCACTAATCCATCATATTGTGCATCATAACATACCGTCACTGCAGTATCTGCAATGTATCCATCGATCTGTGCTCCCAGATCAATTTTAACCAAATCTGTATCTTTGATGGTGATTGGATCATTTGGTTCTGCAGTATAATGAGCTGCAATTTCATTTATGCTGGCATTTACTGGAAATGCACATTTTGCCCCTCTTTTTTTAATTTCATTTTCTACTTCTTCACAAATTTCAAAAACTGTCTTTCCTATCCAGTCTTTTATTCTAACCATTTCTCTAACTTCAGCTGCAATTTTTCCAGCTTTGATGTATTGCTCTGTCTGCACAACTTCGATCTTGATTTTGCCTTTAAAATGATTATCTGTGAAGCTTAAATTGGGCAATTATTTGGATTTGTTGGGATTGTGGTCTAGCTTGGTATGATTCTGCGTTTGGGACGCAGAGGTCGGGAATTCAAATTTCCCCAATCCCACCATCATTATCTTATTATCAAATCATCTCATAATCTAGATGCCGAGCGATGAGGAAGAGTTAGAGTATTGACTTTAAAATGAAGTAAACTAATTGACTGAGCTTCGGCATGTTTTTATGAATAATGCTATTCTTTTGGGATATTGAAATTTGAAAGACGAGATATAGTTTTAATCCTTGGAATTTTTCTTGTTGTGCTTGGAATTACTCAATATGTTCCATTTCACTATTCTGCATTGATTGGAATCTTATTGTATTTTGGAATTAAATTGTATGTTGAAAAGCGACATCAGTCTATTACTAATTCCATTGGAGATGGTTTGTGTATTGACTGTGGTTCCAGAATAATTGCCAACAAATGCTCAAAATGTGACTATTCTCAAGAATAACTCCTACGCATGCCTTAAAACTAAAAAATAGTGTTAAATTTTGATGGTTTTAAGATATCTGACTTTAACAACAAGCTCAACTTTTCCTCAATCCCATTCTAAAATGAGTCTATTAGGCAACAAAATTAGGTGCAATCGATGAATCGTAATATTCCAATTATATTTTCTGTACTTCTTTTTGCTGGAATATTGGCTCCTGCATATGCACAGACCTCTGATCATGTTGTAATTAATGAAGTTGACATAAATCCTCCTGGTGATGATTCTAAAACTATTTCTGAATGGATTGAACTTTACAATCCTACTGATTCTGATGTTGATATAGGTGGATGGAAAATTGCGTCTACTACTGTTCTTAAAAAAACAATGATAATATCATCTGGTACCATAATCAAACCTGGACAATATCTGACATACTCATATCAAAGTTTGTGGTTTACTGATTCAAATGAATCTGTTGAATTAAGAGATGGAAATAATATTGTTGTTGATAAGACTCCAAATTTCAGCGATATTCAAAATGATTTTACTTCTTGGCAGAGACTATATGATGGATATGATTCTGACAGTTTTGGTGATTGGAAATTTGTTACTTCTACTGCTGGCTCATCCAATGGAAAATTAATTCAAACAAAAGATTCAGACACTGTTACAGTTTCTATTTCTTCAGACAAATCATCTTATTTGTTTGGTGAAGTGGCAGTTATTTCTGGAAGTGTGTCTGAAGAAGTTTTTCAATTCAAACCTTTTTTCCAACCTGAAAAGATTGCAATTACTATCTCTGGTCCAAATTTTAACAAAGTAGTTACAATGTATCCAGATCTAAAATTAAATTATAAAACTACCCTTAGTCTACATCAAGTTTTAGGAATTAACGAAGGAAATTATGAAGCAGTTGTTAGTTATGGCGGTTCAACCTCTAGTACAACTTTTTCTGTTGGAAATAAAATATTGGAACAAGAAAATAAAGAAGAATCTGATATTAGTATTCTTACAAACAAGTCACAATACCTTCCGGGAGAAAATGTTTCAATATCTGGATTTGCATCTGAAATAATTCCATTTGAAGGTATGTCATTTACAGTTACTGATGCTAATGGAAAAATTGTTGCAAACGGTAATCTTTTCCCCACCAATGGCAAATTTTCAACTTCGATATATCTTACAACCGTGTCTCCTAATTATGGAGTTTATGAAATCAAAGCCACTTATTTTGACAAATCTGCATCCTCTACTTTTGAAGTAATCCAAGATGTCAAAGAAGACGTTCCTATCTCGTTGTGGACTGACAAAACTGCATATGGTTTAGGCGAGGTTGTCACTATTAGTGGAAGACTAAATGATGTATGGATTAGCAATTTAGATTTGGAAATTGTACAAACTAAACAATCTTCTCTCAGCACTTCAGGTAATTCTGGATTTAAAATCCTAGATAGTGTGAAAATAGAGGGTAACGGCTCGTTTACCTACTCTTTTAAAATTCCTGATAATTCTATTAGATTAGGTGATTACAAAATCACCGTATCCAAAGATATTGGCTCTGCAACAATTATCGCACATGCAGTAAAGGATCCAGAAAACTTCATCCCTTCTAATGATCCTCTGACAATTCAGACTGATGCCGGAATCTATGAATTTTCAGATAAAATTACTATTAGCGGTTTTGTAAAGGACCCTTTTAGTAATTCAAGTTATGGTACTGGCACTCCAGTAAAGGTTTCAATTTCTCATGAGGATGGTTCTCCTTTACAGATTGTTGATTTACAAGAAACAAAAAGACTGGGTGGCGGTGGTGTGATTAATTATGATTTTACTGCCATTCCTGAAACATCTGGAAGATATTCTGTCCAAGTTGATGCTACCAAAAATATCTTTGATGTTGGAAACTATGTGGTGAAGGCACAATATTTGTCACACACTATCACTACTACTTTCTCAATTGTTGATTCTTTGGATTTAGAGGATGGTGCAATTCTTTCTATTGACAAGGATGTATATGGTTTAGGTGAAACTGTTCATCTTACTGGAATATTGCCTCCGACAGGTGACCATTCTGTATCTATTTCTGTTACAAAACCTGATGGTACTAGATCACAATCTGGAGCAACTGTAGAGAATCAACGTTTTTCATGGGAATGGAAAGTTCCTTCTTTTGAGAAACCCCCAATATTGAAAAACGCGGATGGTAGAGATACTCGAATATCTAATTATGGTATTTACAAAATCAAAGTGTCTATACCTTCTGAAACCATGAATATTTTCTTCAAAGTTTCCAAAGATCCTGACAATGACACATTGTCTATGACTCCTCTTTTCGTATCCACTGAAAAATCTCTCTATAAAGCTGGTGAGAAATTAAAAGTAATTGGTAATGTAATTCAAAGAAATCAAGGTGAAGAAGGCTTAGTAGTAAAAGATAGAGTACAATTAAGAATTCTGGATGGTACTTTCCCCTACAAATTAATTCATGAAGCAAATGTGTATCCAAACCAAGGTGGTGAATTTTCAAGCTTGTTTGAATTGCCTGCTACCGTTTTTGATGAAGGTGAATACACTGTTCGTGCAAATTATGGATCAACTCAAACTGAATCCATATTCAGCGTTGCAAATGATTTTGTATTTGGTGTTCAGGATGATTTAGCCTTGTTACTAAATATTGATAAATCTGAATACTATCCTGGTGATACTGTAATTATCTCTGGAAAACCAAACAAGTTAATTTATTTGGAAAAATTTGATGTAGGCGTAATCAAAAAAGGTGAATCTGAAATAAACTGTGGCTCATTCATCTGTGGTAAAAATATTGGACCTGTAAAGACAATTCGCCCTGGTCCTTCTGGTGCATTTACTCATGAATATGTTATTCCAAACAAATCTACATCAATTGGTACATACGAAGTAACAGTTGATGCTGATTTTGATACTGGTTCTGTAAAGTTTGTTGTCTTAGAAAAACCATCTGCTCCAAAATTAGATACGATAATTCAAAAAGAAAACAGGATTGCTGAAAAAACTATCCCTATCTTCACTCAAGAAAAAACTGTAGATGATGTAACTATTGCTCCTAGAGTATTATCTGGCTCATTGATTACTCCTACTAGGGGAGATGAATCTAATGTTGATCTTAAAGTAACTACTGTTACAGGAACTTGCATAATTGGACCAGATGCAGAATGCCTCGTAAGAGAATCTACAAGAAAACCTGGCCAGATTTATGATGTTGTTGAAGTTGATGGAATAAATCTTAATGTTAGGTATAGTGGACCTGATGTTCGTTTAGAAAAATTCAGTATTTTGCCTGAAACTTCAGGAGCCTTCTTGCCTGATGCTAATTGGAATGTTGAGGTACTCAAAGATGAACAGGTTTCACGATTTTACTACAAAGTTACATACAAAACATTAGAGTAAATTCAAAATACTCTGAATCTGACTATTTATTGAAATGAAATTACAAGTCTTAATGTTTTACCAAGATGATCCAAAAAAATGCACTGCTGCTAAAATAGTAAAATTCGGTCTTGCCAAAAATATTAAAAAAATTGGTTCTAAAGGATTGGTTTTGGATCCTTTTTCTGAAAAAACATTATTGCCCAAAGACAAATCTATTGTGAATTCTATAATTGGTATAGATTGTTCTTGGAATCTTGCAGATCAGGCATTTTCTAAAAAATTTGCAGGAATCAAAAGAAAACTTCCTCCATTACTTGCAGGAAATCCTGTAAATTATTCTAAATTAAATAAATTAACTACTGTTGAGGCATTAGCAGCATCATTATTCATTTTGGGTTCAAAAGAACAATCATTAGAATTGCTAAACAAATTCAAATGGGGCCATACTTTTTATGAACTAAACCAAAATCTTTTAGAGGAATATTCTAAATCTGAGAATGAATCTGATATTGTAACTGTTTTAAAAGACTATGGGCTAGTCTGATATTTTTTCTTGAGATACAACACAATCCCTATGATTATTGGAATTAAAATTATCCATGTCAAATATTGCACTTCATTTGTAGAATATTCTATATTTTCATTATCTGTAATTGGTAATTCTGGATTGTTTTCTGTGACAAAAAATGTTTTTTCATAAAAATCTGGTTTTAAGATTGATTTTGAAATTGCAAATATTTTGATGTTATTTGCACCTATGCCTAATTTTTTTGAATTTTCAGGCGATATGTTGATGATTGCTTTGTCATCTAGAATTTTTTGTTCTTCTGATGCAATTTTCTCTCCGTGATTGTTTGTGATGAAATACAGCAATTCATCAGAATTTTTAGTTTCAATTGATATGGTTATTTCTTTCCCACGTTGGATTGCATTATCCATGAATATTTTTTCAATTGATGGGAATGGCGTATTTTCAAATTTACTCCATTCGCCTTTTTTGAATGGATATGTGCTGTCTTCAAAAGATGTAACTTTGATTGTTCTTGATTCTGGAGAATATGACTCTAAATAAAATGGCCCGTTGCTAATAACTGCGTGTTTTTTTGTTTGAATCCATTTAATTGATGCGTCGTATCTTTTGTCATAATAGTCCTGGCTTGAGTTGCCTTCTTTTAATGCTCTAGGTATGTAGTTTTTTTGTTTAAATTCTTCCAAATAATTTTTGAGCATGTTTGCATCTTTTGGAATAATTAATGACAACCAGTTTACATTTTTGTTTGTAGCTCCAGATCTTGAAAATGATGCTTTTCCATCTATTACTGAATTTTCCATAGCTGCCGTAATTTCCCAAGGTACTGTACTCCATAATACTGCCCATTCAGCAATTTCTCCTTCATCAAAATGCCAATAATCCACATATACTTCGATTGTATCTTCATCAATCGGATTTATTCCTCTAATGGTCTGAATACTCTGGGCTGCTCGTGGAGTAAATTCTGTATCAAAAGTCTGGTCTGTTTGATCAGTCTGTGTTCCCCATTCTATTGTAAAATATAATGAATGCAAAATATCATTCATATCCATTTTGACTCCGTTATGCCAATTGCTGAATTTAAAATCAAATGTAACTTTACTGATTGCTTGAGAATTCTCACTTACATTGTCCCATTTTTGTAAATTTGGATTCCAGATTACAGCTTCTTTTGGTATGTTGATTTTATCTGTTGGTCCTTTTGTTTCTACATTCCATGTGGTTCTGACAGGAAATGTTTCTCCTGTGAATGGATGCTTAAACGTAGCAGGATCTGAAATTATTCCCCATATTTGCCTGCTATAACTATCTGTTAATCCCATAATTGGATTCCATGCACCTTGATAGATTTGTTTCACTCCGATAACTAATTCATCGTGTTCACTTTTTGCATTTATTGGTGTAAATCTACTTGGAATCCCAGCTCCGAAATCATTAACCACTCCGTTGATTTTTTCATTTACTATGTACTGATCAATCTTACTTGCCAAAAATATTCTAACTGATTCTGTAATTCCTTCTGCGATTGCATCTTGGATTAGTTTTGTTCTTTGTTCTGCTGTTTCAAAATCTCCTGTATAGATTCTTTGAGTTAATTTATCTAATTTTTCATTTTTGTAATTCCAGTAACTTGGATCATTGAATCCTGGCATATTTGAAAACCATGGAGAATACATTTGACCTAATCCTACTGAATCATACTTGACAAACGCTGAACGATTCCATCCTTCTGTGTATAAACTCCATTTAAGATCTGAAGGATTGGAGCCATATACTACGACAAATGCTTTGTTCAAATCTCCAAAATCTTTCTTAATTGTAAATCCTATCTTTTCTAATTCTGCTGATAACACTTCTCCAATTGATTTTCTTACTGGATCGTCACTTCTAATAAAAATTGTAATTTCAATTGGAGCGTCATCTATTTCCCATTTTCCATTATTCTTGCTTGCTCCCTTTTTGTAAAGTATTTCTGAAATGATTTCTTCTGCAAGACTAGGGTTGTATTTGAAATCATATGCTTCTAGTTGTTCCACTACCGTAAGAAATTCTGGATCTGATGGACTATAGTAAGAGACAATCGGTGAACCGTACCCTCCCATCAATTCATTCACAATTAATTTTCTGTCAACCAGATAATTCAGAGCAAATCTTATTTCTTTCTCAGAAAAAGGATTAAATTTTTCTGATTCTGCCGGATTTACCAAAATACTATATGATCCTCCTGTGGAATCAAACACTTGCAATTCTCCTCTTTCTTTGCTATTTTCTAATCTGTCTGGAGAAATTGTATAATAGTAAATATCCAAATTTCCATTTTTAACTTCTTCAAGTGCTGTATTTTCATCTAGGTATTGTATGAATTTCACTGAATCAAAAAATGTATTTTTATCTGCAAATGATTCATTGTGAATTACTGTTATAATTGAAACCGCTAGTATTATCACTAGCATTTTTTTCATGTTTTTTCTTTTGGCCTCAAGTTATAAAACCTATATCATAATAACTTGATGTTATTATCTCCTAAAACCTATATTCTAACATGAGTCAAAATTTTCAAATGAAAATTCATCCAAAAATGGTTGTTGGATTGCAAGGAATTATTCCAGGAGGGGTGTCCGTCAAAGATTTTTCTGCAGTTACTAAGATAGACTCTGACGATTCTAAAATTATTTTAGATGAATTCATTAAAAATGGAATTGGAAATAGAGAAGATCTTTTTTATTATTTTGAAGATGGGGATAAATTAAAAATTGCAGTTGCTTTACTTGAAAAAGGGTTTCCGATAGATGAAGTTTCTGTTGGATTAGATTGGCGTGATTTTGAAGGCTTGACTGGCGAAATTTTATCTGAAAAAAATTTTGCAGTAATAAAAAACATGATGTTGACCAAGCCTAGAATGGAAATTGATGTTGTGGGAATCAGACTTGGCATTGCAATTTTAATTGATTGTAAGCATTGGAAACGTTATAGCCCATCTTCATTATCTGCCGCTGTAAAAAAGCAGGTAGAAAGAACAAAACAATATGTCTCAAAAACTCCTGGTGCTATGGCTGTGCCTGTAATAGTTACACTGTATCAAGACAAAATTGATTTTATTGATAATGTTCCAATCGTACCTATTTTTCAATTTGCTTCATTTATTGATGAATTTTATGGAAATATTGATCAGATGAAGACTATAGGAACAGACTAGTGATAAAAAATATCACTCCTCCAACCACAAATCCTTTGGTGATTTTTAATGAATTGTCTAATGCTTTAGAATAATCTTCATAGATTCCTTGGCCCATCACTTTTACATTTGCTTCATTTTCTAAAATCTCAAATTTTGATGTCAAAAT
This sequence comes from Nitrosopumilus sp., assembly GCF_025699255.1. Classification (NCBI taxonomy): domain Archaea; kingdom Thermoproteati; phylum Nitrososphaerota; class Nitrososphaeria; order Nitrosopumilales; family Nitrosopumilaceae; genus Nitrosopumilus; species Candidatus Nitrosopumilus sp. The sequence continues at coordinate 26,146 of NZ_JAILWA010000011.1, forward strand.
ATTTGTCTCTGCATTTTTTGCAATTTCAAAGAACCATTTTGCAAGTTTGTCTGCACTGGTGATTAATCCTAATTGATAGTAACCATTTCTATTCCTAGCTTTTACAGGAGCGTAATGTGTGTCTGATGTACAAATTTCTAACAAATGATAATCTTTTTTTGCAAATATGTCTATGATTTTCTCTCTTACTCCATTTTCCATATTGTTGGCATCTGCCCATCCAAGAAAATATTTTTTATCATTTAGCTTTAAACAAATTATTCCTAATCCTCCCATCCCTAAATCCTCAGTCCATACATCCATCTCATCTGTGTTGGCATATCCTAATTCAATTGGATGGCTTTCTTTTGTAATGAGAGTGTCAAGACATGATTTTGCTGCTTTTAGCATATCTTCACCATCTTCTTTTGAAATTTCTTCACCCATTGCATTATGGCAATCAACTATCATTGTTCTGCCATAATTTCTATTATTTGCATATTGAACAATGTCTGTTTTCATATAACTTGGAATATCTTCCATGCCGTGTGGTGACAATGACAAAAACAATAACGGGTTATTGCCAAACAGTAATCCTGTCACTCTAGCTTTGTTAATTTGAACTGTTACTGGTTCAGTACACTTTACTCCTTCTTCTTTGACTTTGCTGTTTTCCAAATTTTTAATATATTTTTCAACTTCGTTTCTTGAAGGAAGATTCAATGCATGGTCTGATATGCTGTGCATAACCATTGCTGAATTTGATAGATTTTTGTAAATTAGATATGGAATATTACTTCCTCCCACTGGATGATATGGGCCTGGATGTATCTCTGGTAAGACCATCCTGAATTCTTTCTGTCCATTATTTGCTACAAATTTAATTTGTGCTGTAGATACTTTAGTCTCACTTGAGCGTTGTTCCATTAATTCTTCTGCGTCTTCAAAATCATTGCCTTGAGATGCTAAATATGCCTGAATTGTTTTATGTGTGCTCTCCATAGCCGGCCTTCCAGCTCTATCTGTGAGAACTGACCATACACTTGCTATGATCATAAACGATATTCCATATCCTAAACCCATTGGTTCACTTAATATTGAAATCCACTTTTCTTGTGGAATCAATACCATGTACATTGCCAATGGTTGAATTAAACAAATGGCCCATGCTTTTTTGAGGCTTACTCCAAGCGTGGTTGTATAAATTCCAATTCTAAAACTTGCAAACAACAATAATCCAAATACGATAAAAAACAATTCAATGTTTTTTGATAAAACTATGCTGGATAGAATTCCCATCAACAAAGTAACAGTCCATAACATATTTCCAAAAAGTGATGAATGCAAAGATTTTGAATATTCTTTTTTCTTTGTAAATCGCGTATCTAACAACTGTGTTATTACGAGAACCCCTAAAACCAATGGCAGTCTATACCAATTTTCTTCAAATCCCTGTTCACTTAGATATCCAAAATATGTGGCAAGCACTGTGACACTGGCAACAACTAGTGATATGACTAATGAAAAGTAATGTGATGATGGATTGATTAGTGTTAGAGAGAATCTGTTGTGTATATTTGAAACATCGTCTGGAGCTTTTTCCATTGTTTTTTCACGGAGCTAGAAATAAATCGATTACCCATGATACAGCAATCAAGCTAATTGGAATTGACACTACTATTTTTGGATCCATTTTGAATCCTTTTGTCTCATCTTCAAAGAATCTCATGAGACCTCCACTAGATGCTGGAAGAGGTGCTGATTTCTTATTACTGCTCATTATAACTCGACAACACGGATTTTAACATAAAAACTTTATTGTTTTCCTTTAGTCTTATCTATTGTTTCTAATAGTGAATTGATCGTTTTTAGAATACTTTGCTGTTTTTCATGATCTTTCTCCTTTTCTAATTCTTCTGAAAGCAATTCTAGTTTCTTCTCCAAGGTTTTCTCCAACGTGCTTGATTCTGATGATGAATTTGATTTTGGAATCTCTTTTTTTTCTGGCTGTCTGCCGCATTTAATGCATAATGCTTGTCCTTCTTTCAATACTCTTACGCCCTTACAATATGGACATGGCTCGCTGAGAAGTGTTGCTCCTTTTAGTAGCATTTCTGCGGCTTTTTTTGTTAGATCTTCTGACACTACTTTTCATTAATTTCCTATCTAAAAATTACTTTGTTTTCTATTTTTCTCCAATTCAAACAAGGCTTAATAGTGTGGATAATTGAATTGTTTTCGAACGAATGGCAGTAATTTGTAATACTTGTGGTCTTCCAGAAGATTTGTGTGCTTGTGGTGAGCTTGCCAAAGATAGTACTAAAATTATTATTCGATTAGAAACTAGACGATTCAAGAAAAAAGGAACTATGATTGAAGGTTTGGATCCTAAATTAAATAATTTAGAAACGGTTGCAAAAGAACTCAAAAATAAATATGCATGTGGTGGAACTGCCAAAGAAGGCTATATCTTCTTACAAGGTGATCATAGAGATACAATTAAAGACACTTTGATCAATCTTGGATTTGCTGAAGATACTATAGAACTCCACTAGTGTGAATATTGCAAAATTCAAATAAAATTATTCAATCTATTGGAATTCCTTTCACTGCTTTACTTTCAGTAATCTTTGGTTTGTTGCTTGTATCTTTTCCCATTGGAATCTATGTTGTTTTTGAAACTGATGTTGGTGGAGATATCAATTATGAATTCCCACTAACTCATCTTAGTTTGTTTGAAAATACTGATCTTTATCAGTCTTCAATTGATGTTAGTGTCGGTGATGCTTTTACTCTTTTGTGGGTTTTTTATCTGGCACTGTTTACCCTTGCCATTTTAGGCCCACGACATGATTTTTTCAAAATTCTTACTCCTATCATATCTTTTGGAAAATACGATACTTATGCAAATTATATGATTGGAGTCACAAAATGGTTTTCAATTTTAATTTTAATTTCTGCTGTAATTAACTTTGTACAAGAAGGATTTGGAATGGAAATTGTTCCTCCATTGGTAGATAATGATCTAATTCAATTTTTTTATGTCACTCTTGCTCCTTTGATTGAAGAATTTAGTTTTAGGTTGATTTTAGTTGGAATACCTCTTTTTGCTCTTTATTCAAGCAAATCTTCTGCAAAATATTTTGTAAGATGTTTATGGAATCCTTCTATTTTGAATATTGATGATTCAAAAAAGGCTCTTCTTTTGATCCTCTTTGTAGGTATTCTTTTTGGTTTTTCTCATATTGCCTTTAGCGATTCTTGGAGTAGTGGTAAATTTGCACAGGCTGCTGCAAGTGGCATAATTTTAGGTTGGGTGTATCTTAGATATGGATTCGTGGCTTCACTCTTAATCCACTGGGCAACAAACTACTTTGTTTTTTCATATGTGAATTTCATTTCACAAATCAACATGATTTCAATTGATGAGGCATTTTCACATTCTTTAATGTCTACTTTGGAAATTTTGATTTTAGTTGCAGGTGTTTTTTCTATTTGTATTTTGTTTGTAAATAGATTTAATTCTAAAAGAGAATCCGACTTAGAGGTTTAGAGCTACTTTCAAACCTTTGTACCTGTTTCTAATTGTAACTTCTGTTACTCCTGCAGCTTCTGCAACATCTCTCTGTGTTTTATTTTCACCATTTGTAACACATGCCACATACAGTGCTGCTGCTGCCAATCCCATAGGATCTTTTCCAGCTGAAATTTTTTGCTCTTCTGCAGTTTGCAAAATTTTAGTTGCTTTTCTTTTTGTTTTTTCAGAAAGGCCCGCCTTACTTGCAATTCTTGAAATACATTTCACAGGATCAACAACCGGCATTTTCAAATTCAATTCTCTTAATAACAATCTATAACATCTTGCAATGTCTTTGCGTTTTATGTTGCTTGCTTGTCCTATGTCTTTCAGTGTTCTTGGGGTTTCTGTATCTCTACATGCTGCATATAATGCAGATGCAATTAATGCTGAAATAGAACGGCCTCTGACAAGTCCTTTTTCAAGCGCTTTTCGATAAATGTAAGCTGCTTTTTCAATTACTGAATCCCCTACTGCAAGTTTGTCTTTGAGTCTGTCTAATTCACTAAATGCTTGTCTAAAGTTTCTGTCTACTGGCTCATGAACTTGGCTTCTGCTGTCCCAAGTTCTTAGTCTTTCAATGGTACTTTTCATTGCAGCAGTTAATGGCTTACCTGTTGCGTCTCTGTTTTGTGGGTTGATTACTGTGGCTAATCCCATATCATGCATGGCAAGAGATGTTGGCACCCCTGCTCTGCTTTTGTTTTCGCCCTCATTAGAAAAAGACCTCCATTCTGGTCCTGATTCTTCCACTTTGTCTGTAATCACAAATCCACATTTGCCACAAAAATTCTCTCCTGTATTGGCATCTGTGACTAGTGTGCCTTTGCCACATCTGGGACATTTGTCTTTTGGATTAGTTGTTTTCACCATTTTTTTCAAAACCTTTTATGATAATATTTAACATTTTCTAATTCATTCCTTATAAGTTTGTCTGTGATTTCGTACCTAAAATGGTAATTTTTTTATGTTTTGAGCTAATCGCTACTCTGATTCTAATATTTTTTTAATTCTTTCAGAAATTTCTGGTTTTTCGTTTTGTTCTAATAGGAATTTTAGATCCTCTGAATTATCCACATCCAACATTATTCTTTTCACAAAAACCATTGCTACATTGAGTGTGTGCTCTTTTGCAGTGTTCATATGAATTTTGTAACTGTCTTCATCATAGTGAGTTTTCATCAAATCCACTGGCATTCTGACAAGTGCATTGGTCCCGTCAAATCTTCTTGAGGGAACAATAATTGCAAAATTTGGATGCATCTTATAATTTAACATAAAATCGATATCTTGTGTTTTGATGAATGGGATATCTTGTGGAAATACTATGGATGCATCAAATTTGTTATCAAGTAAATATCTGTCAGCTAACGCAACTGCACTATTGACACTTTCTTCTTTTTCATCAATAATTGTAATGGTGTTAAATTTTTCCCCTATCTCAATTGCCTGCTCTTCTTTTGTAACCATAATGGTTTTTTCAATTTGAGGTGATATTGATAACGTGTGTAAAATTTCTTCTAACATTACTTTGCATAATTCTTCAACTTGATGCTGTGATAAATCTAAACGTGTTTTTGCTTTTGAAAAAGTCTTTACAGGAATGATTGCAGCTGTTTTCAAATTATACGTGTACTTGTTTTAAAATGAAATTTGCTAATGCGTCTTCAGCAAGTTTATTTTTCATGGTGATTTTTGTTTCAAAAACTTTCATGTCCAAACTTTGAATTTTTTTAACTAACATTCTATCTTTTGTATCTACAATTATGTTTGAACATACATCAGAATACATCTTTGCTAATCCATATGCATTTGATTCTATTCCTGCTGCTTGCATGTATTTTGCAGCTGGTCCACTTATTGCATTATCTCCTATTAGAGGACTAATTGCAACAACTTTTTTCTTAATCTTGGATAGTTCTTTTCTGATTCCTTTGATTTGTAACATTGGTCCGATTGATGTTAAAGGGTTTCCTGGTGCCAAAATTACCAAATCTGCATCATGAATTGCATTAACTGCTTCTGGGTTTGGACGAGCTTTATCTGCTCCGATATATTGAATTCCTTCAACAGGATCCTTTCCTCTATGTTTTACCCAATATTCTTGTAAATGCAATTCTCCTTTATCTGTAGTAATTCTTGTTTCAATACTGTTGTCTGTAACTGGAATAATGTTTGCACTAACTGCAAATTTTTCACACATCCATTTTGTAATATCACTAAGATTCTTTCCGTTTTTCAACATATTTGTCCTAATCAGATGAGTTGCTGCATCTCTGTCTCCAACTCTGAACCATGTTTCTTCTCCAAAAACCTCCATTTGACGTAAAAAGTTGAATGTATCTTTCTTCATTCCCCATCCTCTTTCTTGATCAAGTAGATCTGCTAATCCGTATACAATTGTATCAATATCTGGGCAAACATAAAGTCCGTATAACCAATAATTGTCTCCTACATTGCTAATCACATTTACTTTTGATTCTTGGGATACTAGTCCTCTTACTAGTTTCACCGATCCTGTTCCTCCTGCTAAGACTGTAATCATACCATATTCCTCTAAAACTGTAAAACCTGACTTTGTCACTCAATATTACTTTTTCAAAAATTACCGATCTAGTAATTTAGGATAAGTTTATTACCTTTATTTCATGGATTTTACTCGTGTCTCGGGCTGTAATTATGTCTGTTTTGTTAGCAACTCTTATCGTTGTAGGTACTAGTACTCCTGCTTGGGCTGCTCAATTAGATGCAAGAATTAATCCTAATAGCGATACATCTCCGTTTAAGATGAATTACCAAAAAACCATTTTCATTGAATATCCAAACGGTGGTGCATTGTTTGACGAACTCCATGAAAAGACTTGGACATTTGCTGGCACTGCAGATTCTTCAAATCCTGGTGTTCAAAATTTAATGAAAAAATTAAATGAAAATATTGCAGATAATGGAAGTCAAGCTAGAATTTCAGATCTTAATGTTTTATACGATATTCATCTTAAAGGTAGAAATATCAATTCTTCAATAGATTACAAAATTATCCTAACTGGTACATTAAGTGAATATGTAATTACTAAAGATCAAGTTAGAACTTTAGTTGACTTGGGTTGGAGAGGCCTTTCTACAAATGCTGAAATTGTAGTTGACGGTGTTGATATTAACCATCCAATTAACTTACTTGAAGAGGAAGAACCTTTCCTTTATGAAATTATTGCAGGTACTGAAGCTGAAGAGATTCTAAGTAAAAACATGATTAATGCTGATTTTATTTTACAACAACCTTTGACTAACTGGCACTTTTTGTTTGATCCAACCGGTATCAATGTGGATGCTGGAACTTTTGGACTAGATGAAGAAATTGCAGGATTTGTGGTTTCTTCATGGACTATGGGTGAAAGTAGTATCAGAGAAGGCCGTCAAGTTGAGCGAGTGTTTGAAGCAGAAATTAATTCAGATCAACTATATGTTATTCGTAGTGTGCAATCCTCTGATCAAGCTAACTTGTCAACCATAGGTTTTGGTGCTTTAGATATTTTAGATGGTGTTGAAATTGCTGGTGTGACCCCAACTCCTCCTGAAGATTATATGACAACTTCTACTGGTGATTTCCCAGTAATGATAGTTTACGGCATGGCTGGATTAGCAGCTGTTGCAGGTATTGCATTTTTCTTTGTAAGTAATAGATCTCTCAAAAATGAGAAACAAGGCCAACAAGGTATTGACCCAAGTCGATTGGTTGGTTACCAAACAAGTGCTTCTTCTGGTGGTTATCAAACCAACAGAGGTGAAGCTCAACTCAAAGATGATTCTGATTATCAGCAAACTCGAAGTGTTTATGAGAACACTGCTCCTCAGGAGACAACTACCCCACCACCAACTGCAGCTAATCGTGAAGAAGCAGCATGTGGTTGTGCAGCTTCTGCTGAAATGGGCTCTGAATGTGATTGTGCTATGCAAGGCTCTTGCCTTTGTGATGCCTCATGTGGTTGTTCTGCAGATATCTGTAAAGAACAAGTTAATTCCATGAGTTAATCCAGTACTGTTTCTATTTTTAGAATATTTCCACATTTGGGATTATTGATTAGATTTAATCCCAAAGTCAAAAAATTATTTTTGATTATGAAAAAATAGTAGATAATTCAATAAATTGTATGTCTGAAAGATTGACTATAATGCTGAATAGTGATATTGCCAAAAAGCTTAGGGCACTTCAAGCAAAAAAAATCAAAGAATCTTCTTCAACTGTTAGCTTCTCAAGAATTGTAAATGAAGTCTTGGAAAAAGGATTAAAATAATTTTTTACTCTGTTTTAGAAATTTCTGATTTGTGAATTGTCCTAATGTGCCTTTTTAAGTGGCCTTCTCCTGCAATATTTTTCTTACAGTGTGGGCATTGAATTCTTTTTACCATGCGTACATTCATACTTTTTATGAATTTCATATATGAATCATTGTTAAAGTAAAAATATGTGTGCTGGGAGTAACCCTCCTTCTGTTTTCACGATATTTCGCTTTGCAGCCTACCTGAACATAGTACAGGAACTATGAGTTCTGTTTGGCTTTGCTCCATGTGGGTCGTCTGTTTCATTCCTTTTATGGAAACCTCAGGTTTTGCCATCATTGTGCGCCATATTGGATTCTTTTCTGCATCGTTGCCAATCATCTCTGATTATCTATCTCCAGATCACATTTCCTGTTTGGAGGGAGGAGTTTCCTCTGCCGTAGCAGCATGTCGTGCTCCAGCTCACACAGTAATTGTTACTTGTTATTAGATTTGAATATTACTTTGCAGGTTTTGTGCCTATAATGAATAATGTTCCGTATTCTCTTTTCCATTTTTTCTTACTGTTTAAATCTTTGATATGTTTTGTTTTCACATCAAATCCTGCATTTTTAAAAAAACTCTTCCATTCCTTTTTTGGATGAAGGTGCATCTGAATTTTCATTATTCCTTTCCATCTTGCTGTTGCTTTGTTGTCTGTGTAAAAGTCTGTACCGCAAAAAAATTGCCCTCCTGGTTTTAACAATTTGTAAATTTTGTCTAGTGCTACTTCTATAGAGTTTGCATAATACAGTGATTCCATTGAAAAAATAAAATCAAATTTTCCTTTGTATTGCATTGATTCAATATCTGTGTGTATGAATTCTTCTTTTTTGTTTTCTATTTTTTTCTTTGATTGAGTTATCATTTTTTTACTTTTGTCTATTCCAATTGCTTTTCTGCATTGCTTTTCTTTTGCAATTTTTCTTACTACCCATCCGTTTCCACAACCTACATCTAGAAATGTAAATGGTTTTTCAAATGATATTGTATTTAGAAATTTTATGACATTTTTTCCATGTTCTTCCTCCATTAATTCAGCCCTTCCATTTTGAGCCCATTTGTCAAAAGTTTCTCTTACTTTGTCCATGCTTTGAATGCTCTTCTTAATCGTGCTCTTTTTCTTACTGATCATTATGATGAACAATTTCTTCGTGTTTCTTATATTTGATTTTTAATTATTTTTTTTGAACAGAATTGCCTGATGAATCGTGTAGAAATTGTGGTGGAAAACTATCAGAGTATACCAAATGCTCTGAGTGTTTTAAATCAAATAGCATGATTTGTAATGATTGCGAAAAATGTACTGAGGTGCAATTTCATTCATTTTGTATGTCTTATCAGATCTATACTGTACCGACAATTGAGTCCGGCAATTATCCTGAGATGGTTGTCATGGCTTGAATTAAATAAATTCAATAGTTTTTGCATATCATAGCTGCTCAAGTTTTAAGTACTATGAGCCTCGATTTGGATCCTTGTGAGTCGAATTCCTGTAGTGCTAAGCCTGTTTGTAATTCTTTTAATGCCTGTATATGCCTCTGCACAAACTCCTGACAGAATAACTATTTTGGAGGACTTTGGTAATTATGACCGTGGAGAACCATTATTTGTCTATGGACAAATTGCAAACATTGTAGATGATTCTTTCCTAATCATGCAAATTATTAATCCTCAAGGAGACTTGTGCCAAATTCAGCAACTAATTCCTTTACCTAACGGTGCATTCATCACTGATGTAATCCCTCTAGAAGGAAGAATTTGTGGGCTAGATGGCGAATATGAAATCAGATTATTTTATGGAGATTATTCTACATTTACAACCTTTGACGTATCTTCTGATTCCTTTTCCAAACTGACTGAAGACGATCTGCTTTTGTCAGCTAAAAATCTGTTGTCTTTACAAGGTTCTGTGATTAGTGATTTGTTTGATGTCCCTTCCCCTGTTTCTAATCAAACCTCAAATAATTTATCTGAATTGGAATCTGAATATGTTTCACTTTTGAATGAATTTTTTGTAGATGATTTAATTGTTGAAATCAATCCATTAATTAGACCTGCAATTTCTTCATCATTAGATTCTGTACAACAATTATTAGATGATGATGAAATTTCATTTGAAATTGCGCAATCTATTGATGAAACAATCTTTGCATCTGTTTTTTATTATGAAATTGGAGATAAATCAAAAGCAATTGATTTACTGACTGATGTATTTGTAGATATACGAAATGTAAATCCAGAAAAACTTTCTAATCAACGAACTCCTACTTTTGATGAACTAGAAGAAACTCTGTTAAATTTAATGAAAAAATCTGATACGGTTATGAGTAAATCTGTAAAAAGTGAGGTTGCATTCATTTTTGCAAGAGGTACTGCTCCTGTATTCTCTGATGAAATTGGCGAATTAATTGATCTCCTCTCAAAATCTCGTTACTTGGATGTTATATCCAGAAAACAAAGTGACCTTTACAGGTTAGTTCAAAATGACTGGGAATCTCTAAAACCTTCATTGATGGGCAAAGAATCCATTGATGAACTTATTGCATCTTTAACACAGGTTACAGAACTACATCAAGCTGCAATTCTATTACGCGAACTTGATTCTGTTGACCGTTTCATTTCCTCTGATTCTGAAGAAAACAGTGATCTGGCAAATTTGATTCAGCCTGATTGGAATGCTTTGGAAAGAGATTTGGCATTGGCCTCTTCAGTTGAAGATATTTTGGAATCTGAATCAAAAATCACTCAAATGGCACAAGTCATTGATATTTCATCTAGAATTAGTAAAACTGTTGAAATTTCTCAAGTGAGTGGGGTTGATTCTAATCTTGTAAATGACTGGAAATTGCTTTTAGAACAAGTTGAAACTGCTGACTCTGTTGAGGAGATTTTGCTCATTGTTTCAGAATTTGATAACTCTATGACGGAATTACGTGAAAAACGAAATCCTTTGAATGTTTTAGAATTCCAATACAAAACAATGAAAGAAAAAGCTGAATTACAAGCTGATTACCAAAATCTATTTTTGATTGACAATGCTTTGAAAATCATAGATACTGCCAAGCAAATGGAATCTGGAAATCCTTCTATAACTAGAATTGATAGAATTGAAGTTTTGTTAAGTTGGGCAAGTGAAACGTCTTCTAAAATACAAGATGATTTGGATTCATACAACAAGGATGCATACAAAGTTCGCGCTAGCGATATTTTACAACGTGCAAAATCTCTCGAAAATCTAGTTGAATTAAGTTTGACTAAAAACCGATTCTTGCCAAATTATATTGAATTTACTGAAACCTTTAATGAAAAAATTGATAATGTGCGAGATCTGGTGATCAAAAATGATCTTGATCAAGCTGATGAATTAGTTCGTGAATTATTTGAAGAATGGAGTTTGGTTTCCAAAGCATACACTGATGATCCTTACGGTTCTGATGTTGGATATACTGGTGATGAAATCAAAAGAATTGAATTCCGTAAAAAACTTGATATGTTCTCAACCATGGTTTCAACATTTTACAATGCAGGATTCTCAGATTATGTTGATGAATATAATCAAAAAATGGCAGATGCTGATAAAATGATTAGACTGGCAAACTTCGTTGATGTTGAATCCAAGATTTCAGAAATTGGCAACTATCTAAGCGAGCATTTAGTACTGGATAATGAAAGTATCATTTATGAAATTTCTTTTGACGTTGAAAAAGATATTTGGATAATTAATGGAGCTACTGAAAAATCTGTTTTCGATAGGCGTGAAAATCTCTATGTGACTGTTTACAACATGGATGGCACCAAGCACAGTAGTCTTGAATTTACTGATACTAAACAAGGTAATTTTTTCACTCAGTGGATTGCCCCTGCTGATCCTGGTCTTTACATTGTAATGCTTCAATACAAAGACTCCAAGGCTTCACAGATTGTGCATATTGAAGAAGAATTTGATTATGAATACACTACATCTGATTTGAATATGGTTGAACTGGCTCGCGAATTTGAAGAATTGGAGTCATTTGCAGAAGCATTTGGAGGTGAAGGTTTCTCTGAAAATCCTCGATTTGCATCAGTCATCAATGAAATTGAATTTGCATTCAAAGATAAAGATGCTAAAGATGTAGATGAAAATCTCAAAGAATTAAAAACACTCATTGAAAGATACCTTCCAATTCGATCTCGTGTGGCTGTAGTTGAAGCCATCTATGATGATGATAAATTGATTGTATCAGGTGCTGTTCAAAAAACTATTGCCTTTAGAGAAGACTTGTTTGTAGATGTATATGATCAAAGAGGCACTTTGATTGAGGAAATTGCATTAAAGGATAATTCGTCTGGTTTATTTTCTGAAACTGTCTCTCGTTCCTTTGAACCAGGTGTTTATGTGACACAACTACAGTATCATGATGTTGTAGTTACTGATTTCTTTAATGTCCGATAGTCATTTTTTACCTTTTACCAAATTAAATAATTGTCTTACTGCAAGTTTTGGATGATGCGTTGCTAATTTTATCATGTTTGATAATCCAAATTCTGCTTTTATAAAGTCGATAAATTCTTCAGGTTTCAATTCTTTAATTATGTCTAATTCTTTATCCCATTCTTCATCTGTTAGTCCTATCCATCTATCCTGAACCTTTCCTGCAGAATTAATTTTTGATTCTATCTCTTTTCTCCAGTTTTCTTCATAAGGATAAAGTGCTTCTTCTTTGGTATTTCCTGATTTTATTGCATCTGCAACTACTTTACCTGCAACCCTTCCAAATTTTATGGCATATCTGATTCCTTCTAAAACAAGTGGATTTGCTTGTCCTGCTGAATCTCCTACTAAAATTAAATTATTGAAAACTGTTTTTCTAGATAATCCATCATTTGGAATTAATCCATAATGAAATTCAACTTCTGTTATTTTTCCTAATTTTTTTATCGGTCCTAATTTTTTTTCCATTATCTCTTTCAGTCTTTGTGTAGGATCTACATTTGATTCTGGTTTCCCAATCCCTACTCCAATTCTTACAATTTTATTTCCTAAAGGAAATATCCATGCATATCCTGCAGGTGAATATTTCTGCCCTACCATTAACCACCATGTGTCTTCTTCTACATTTTCAACTCTGACTTCATATTCTGCACCTGCCCCAAACCTTTCCCATTGAGGTGCCAATCCCATTGCTTTGCAAATTGTTGAAGGAAATCCTGTTGCGTCAATTACTGTTTTGGCATGAAATGTGGTTTCTCCGTTGGGACCTATCCCCGTCACTCCTGCGATATCTCCATTTTCATCTTTTATTACATTTTTGATATTCGTTTTTACAAAAATATCTGCTCCGTGTTTTTTTGCTTCACCAGCTAACCATCGATATGTTTTCCTAACATCTAAAACTGCTGCTCTTGGCACCTTATCGCTTATTGTAACTTCGTTATTTGGAGAGCAAAATGAAAATTTTTTAATTGGATTAAAACAATCATCTGGAATTCCAAATTCTTTGATATTTTGAATCCATGTGACCCCGCTGGTTCTAACTGTCTCTGCTATTGATTCTTCTTTTTCAAGTAAAGCTACTTTGATGCCCTTTTTTGCTGCGGCAAATGCTGCTGACGAACCCGCTGGCCCTCCTCCTACTACTACTAAGTCATAATCATATTCTTCAGACAATTAATTCCAATCATAATTACCTAGGATATAATTTTGAGGTGTTTTTGATTATTTTTTTAAAACTGGGGTGCCTGTTGAATCATTTTCTCTTTCTGAATCAAAAGTTTCCATATGTGCTGGATCTCTGTGCATATAACTGTGGACTTTTCCTTCTTCTTTTCTACAGAATTTTGAATGGATTGTCTCTTCAATTTTTAATGTTGTTTCATTCTCATGAAATAATCTTTTTCCGCAGTCAGGACATGTGAATTCCGGCATAATTTCCGTCTGTATCAAATCTATTTAGATGTTTCATGTGTGCAAAGAATTGATTATTCTTAACCTAAGCTTTAGATTACTATTCTTTCATGTGTTGTTTGTGGAAGACTCTGAACTTGCATCCTTTTTCATATGGTCTGCAATTACTGGGATTGTAATGCTTGTAACTGGAGTTAGTTATCGTGCATATTCAAAAAAACGTCTTTCCTAGATTGTTTAGAATTATCTTATCCTTCAGATGCTGATTTACCGCCATCTACATTCAAAATGGTTCCTGTAACCCAGTTTGCTTCATCTGAAGCTAAGTACAATGCAGCATTTGCAACATCTTCTGGTTCGCCCACTCTGGCTAGAGGCAATCTTTCTTCTAGTACTTTTCTTGCTTGTGGATCATCAAGATATGGTTTTATCATTCCTGAATTAATGATTCCTGGATTGACACAGTTACATCTGATGTTTCTTCTTGCATATTCTACAGCGATTGATTTTGTAAACATCGAAATTGCGGCTTTTGTAGATGAGTATACTGCTAAATGAACTCTTGGAATTGCTCTTTCGCTTGAAATTGAACCTATGTTTACAATTGAACCACTTTTAACATCTGACATTTTTGATAACGCTGCTTTTGTCATATGGAACACTCCTAACAAGTTAATGTCAATCAATTTTTTTATTTCAGAATCTTTCATTTCGTGAAAGTGTACAGGATCGTTAATTGCTCCTGCATTATTTATCACAATATCTATTTTACCATACGTATCCATAATCTGGTTAACAGCTTGTAGGACTTGAGATTCATCGGTAAGATCACATGATACCGATGCTGTTAATTCCTCATTTCCTATCTCTTTTCTAGTGGCCTCCAACTGTTCTAAATTTCTTGCAACTAGGATGACTTTTGCCCCTTCTTCTGCAAATCTTTTTGCAATACCTTTCCCAATGTCACTTGATGCTCCAGTAACAATGGCTACTTTTTCATTTAATCGCATGATTGTCTAATGTTCTCATAACTTATAGAATTTTTGTTGAAATCTATTCGTGATTTTGGTTTGCTCTATTCATTATTTTTTCTAATATATTCAATAATTCCTGTATAGTCTAACTCTCCTAGGCCTGCTTTAATCGCATTTTCGTATATTTCTTCAGCTTTACTAATCATGGGCAATTCGATTCCTAGATTTTTTGCAGTATTGGTTATTGTAGAAATATCTTTTTTCAAATTGGCTAATGTGAAAGTTGGTTCATATTTTCCTTCGATCATTTTGAATGCCTTTTTTTCACTCATTCCTGTTTTAAAATAAGTGGAGTTTAAAATTTCAAGAAAAATTTTTGGATCCACATTTGCTTTTTTCACTAGCGTTATTCCTTCAGATAATGCTAATGCAAGCATGGTAATCTGTAAATTCATTGCTAATTTTACAGAATGAGCAATTCCACTTTCTCCCAGATAAAACACCTTGTTTGCAATAGTGTTTAGTATTGATTCACATTCGTCGAAGATTTTTTTATCTCCTGATGCCATCATGACCAAATCTCCTGAAATTGCAACATTTGGACCTCCCATAACTGGGATGTCTAATTTACTAATGTTAAATTCTAGAAATTTTTTGGAAATATTTTTTGATTCTGTTGGATCTATTGTACTCATATCTGCCACAATTAATTTCTCGTGGTTTTCTTCTATGATTCCATCATTGCCAAATGCAATTTGTTTTACCGCCTCTGCATCTTTTACTATGATGATAACTAATTCTGAACTTTCTGCAACTTCTTTTGGTGATGATGCTATTATAGCTCCCTTTTCTCTTAATTCCTTGGTCTTTTCTGTTGTTCTATTATATGCTGTAATCTCAAATCCTGAGTTTAACAAATGCATTGCTACTGCGTTACCTAGCATTCCTAATCCTATGATTCCAATTTTTTTCATTGATGTTTTTCTCCTACTGTTGAATTAATGACGTTCTTCATTTTGAATCTCCCAATGTTTATTTCCAAATCTAGACGCAACAAATTCTAATTGTCCTATTGTTTTATCTCCTTTTTTGACTTTGGCAAAATCAAATTTTTTCATTTTGAAAATCTTCTCTTTAGGCTTGTATCCCCCTTCTATGACTTTGATTTTGAATCTCTTACTTGCTTTGATAATTAATTTTCTTGCACTTTGAACATTTCCAATCCATGAAAACATTTCAAAATCTCCGAAATTTTCAGTAGTGACACTATATCCATATAATCTGGCCTCCAGTTTAATTGATTGTGATTTAGCTTGTTCGTTTAACCATTTGACAACTTCCTCTCCGTGCCCTTTTTCAATACCGAATGTTTCTGAATCACTCATTTAGTTTATCTGACATTTTTAATCAATAATAATCATTTTCTATCATTGTTAAACTAAAATATTGAATTAATCATGAGATTTTATGCTCACAATAGATTGCAGAGATGTGATTTCCATAAAGAATGATTTACTAGTTTATGTTGCTGATCAAGTTGCTGCTATTCCTACCTTGAAAAATAATCAGTTTACTTTATCTTCTTTGGATGATGATGAAATTATTGATACTGGCAAAGTTATTTCTGCGATAAAAGAATATTTGGATTCTATTGATGAGGGAAAAAACTTTGCTGTCATTTCTAATAATGGTGTAATTAACATCACCTCTGTATCTGGTAGAGTGATCGAGAAGACTTCTTCTGAAACTGAACACCAAATGTTTTCATGTACTCATTGTGGTTTTGTAACTCAATATCAAGTTGAATTAAATGTCCATATGAGAATTCATTATCTTTAATTTCTTTTTAATTTTTGAAACAACCAATTTCTTTTAGTTATTGGCATTTCTGATGCCAATGAAAAATTATAATGTGAAAATCTATTTTGATATTCTGAAATAAAATTATTTGCAGCTTTTGAAGTTTGAAAATTTGTTCTAATTCCATCTACTTGGATTTGATTGCCAAAGACATCATGAATTATCACTTTGTACTGATTTGTAACTACAAAACATCTGGTACAATACCAAATCCCTCCAAATATGATAACAAAAAATCCTGTCAATATTCGATCTAGGATTTTTCTCATGATTTGATTTTCAACAGGATCTTTATAAGCACTAATCACCAAAATTGTTTGTGAAAAAATCCTCAGAGAACCACACTACAAAGGTCTATTGTGAAAAATGTGATCTTGTTCTTGAATCTCGTGAAAAATTTGAAAAACATCTTGATGGCCATTCTTCCAGTGTTACTTGTGAGGTATGTCCTATTGATACTGCCATTGCAAAATTTGTTAATTTATTCAAAAGGAAATCTTCCCATAATTTGGAATAAGTTTTTTTAACCAAATCTTACTGGATTGAATATTGAATAAAAAAGGTGTAGTTGTAGGCATAATTGTTATTGCAATTGTTGTCGGTGTGGCTGCATCTCTATCTACATCTTCTTCTGAGACTGTTAATTTGGATATGACTCGAACACATGGTACAATTTCCACTGCAATGGGTTCTCCTATCTTGGGAGACCCTTCTGCTCCTATCACCATTGTTGAATTTGGTGATTATCAATGTCATCAATGCTACAATTGGTTTCATAATACAAAACCCTCTATCTATCAAGATTACATTGAAACTGGAAAAGCTAATTTAGTTTTTGTTGATTTGGCTTTTTTAGGACGTGATTCTCCAAAAGCAGCTCAAGCATCATATTGTGCAGAAGATCAAGGAATGTATTGGGAATATCATGATATTCTTTACAATTCACAAGAATCAAAAATTGACGGCGGATGGGCTAATAATGAACGACTAAAAGCATTTGCATTCAGTTTGGGACTTGACATGGAATTATTTGATAGCTGTCTTGATTCTGGAAAATATTCTCAACGGGTACAATATAATATTCAGCAGGCAAGAGATCATGGGGTCCGTGGTACTCCTGGATTCTTTATTGTAGGTCCAGATGGACAACAACAACTTGGAGGTGCGCAACCATATTCTGTGTTCAAACAAGTATTGGATTCTATGGTCTAAATGAACTCTGTATTTAGTTTAGTGTTTTCTAATCCAAAATACTCTGTTATTGCAATTTCTATTTTTTTATCAATGCTGATAGGATTGTTGATATTATCTGAATATATTTTTCTTGAACCTTATGTTGTTAGCCATATCCCTTCTGGAACTGAATTTGGTTTTGTCCTAATTGTTATAATTTCTGTTCTGTCTGCATTGGTTCTTCCAATGAATATATTTCGCATAAATATTCTCAAAAAATCAAAACAAAAAATGAGTGGCGGACTTTTTGGTTCAATTGTTGGAGCTGCTGCTGGTGCATGCAGTTGTGGGCCTATTGGATTTGCGGTAATCTCTACATTTGGATCAGTGGGAGCTACTGCTACAGCATTTCTTACTAACTATGAAATTCCAATCAGAATTATTGCGATAGGCATTCTCATGATCACTTATTTCACCACCACAAAATCTCTAAAAATTGAATGTAAATTCGATCCAAATTCTTGATGGATTAGAAATTACCAATTAGGCAAATTTTTACAACCTTGAAATGTATCTTTCAGTCTAATCAAACATTATCGTGACATTCATCTATGTTCCAATCAGGCCCAGTAGGAGAGATCCTGAAGCTGACGAAATTGAAGATGCTGAGGATTAGCATCTGTCCCAAATTTCTATTGTGATCTGATGAATTTTAAAAAATACAAAGTCGAGATATTTATTTGCCTTTTTTAGATTTATCATGATGCAGAATTGGAATTTGATATTTGGAATTCTCATCATTTCCAGTCCAATTCTCTTTGCAATGATTGCATTTCCTGATTCTATAGCTTGGAGTTGGAATGAGGGAAGAGGTGGGTATTTTTTTGCTCTAATCTTTATTATAGCTGAATTAATTGGTCTAAAAATTGTAATTTCCAAGAAAAGATTACTTTCTGTAATTCCACTGGCTCTTGTAACAATTGCCTATTTACTTTCTCTTGAATATGGTCTAAGAGAATACATTATTTCATCTGCAGAGATGTATGATGTACAATTAATTTATTCATGGACATGGATGTGGGACTTTGTTGTTATGGCAATTTTTGTTATTGCTGCACTAACAATATTTTTTGGAAAACGATGGATACGAATTGCTCCAGCTGGCCCTATATTTCTGACCGGAACTGCAATCATCCTTTCATTAGATGCCTTCTTCCCATATGACACACTTGGTCCTTTACAATATGTTGTTCCTTACTTTGTTCAAGCTAATGTGTGGATAATCACAGTACTTGATCTTGGAACTGCAGTTGCACGTGATAATGTAATGTTCTTGCGTGGTGAACACGGTTCTATGGCTTTACAAGTATTTTGGCCATCAGCTGGTGTTCATAGTATAATCATTTTTTCCTTAGTGATTGGGGCATTCATGTTAAAACTTAACATACCTCGAGCCAGAAAATCTATCTATTTTGTATTGGGAATAATTGGTACTATCACTGTTAATTTAATTCGAATTTTTTCATTGTCATGGTATGCTCTTAAAGTGACCACTGATCCTGTTGCATGGGAAGAATATCACAAAATTGCAGGAGAGATAATGTTTCTACCCTGGTTATTTGCATTCATTTTGGTAGTAATTCTTATCGAATCTAGACGACTAAAAAAATCTGAAAAAGTTTCTAAAAATAAGAAGTGATGTCACTTTGCCCTTGAATTTCTGAAAGTTCTGATACTTTTACTCCTAATCTTCTAATTGTGCTTGTTTGATTTTCTAAAGCCTCTTTAAGTAGCTGTTCTGCAGTTTTTTTCAATTTTTCAATACTTGATGTAGGGCTTTTCAACATTTTTGATTTTGATTTGTTTGATAAATCTGATTGAACAAAATGTATCCCAACTGATTTGAACATTTGGTTATTTTTTATTACTATGTTGTGGACTTCTTTGCATAATTCTAAAATATTTTCAGATAAAAACTCATAATTTTTTGAATCTTCTTTCAACGTGACAATTTTACTATATTGAATTCTTGCTTCACGTTTTTTTACAGGTTCATTATCTATGCCTCTGGCAGCATTGTATATGTAAGTCCCTGTTTTTCTTCCAAAGTTTTTATTCAAAGTAAAAATATCTAATTTTTTCAAATCACTAATTGTTTCTAATTTCATTTCTAAAAATTTGGTTTCTGTTTTTTTTCCAATACCTGGAATTGTTCTAATTTTTAATGGCTCTAAAAACTCCTCTACTTTTTCAGGCAAAACCAACGTCAATCCATCTGGTTTTTGAAAATCTGATGCAATTTTTGAAATTAATTTGTTAGGTGAAATTCCTATGGAGCAACTAAGTTTTATTTTATCTCTGATTGTATTTTTGATTTGTTGAGCTAGATGACTTGCGTTTTTAAAATCCCCACTAACTCTTTGAGTTACATCCAGATACGCTTCATCTCTTCCCACATATTCAAAAATATTTGCACTGTCACTCATTACTTTCATTGCTTTCTCTGACATGTCTGAATAGAAATCAAAATCCACAGGTAAGAAGACTGCATCTTTTCTTTCTTCTAACCTTTTTTTTGCAAATGAAATTGGAATTCCTGATTTTACTCCATATTTCCTTGCTGTATAATTTGCTGTAGCAATTGCACCGCTATCTCCTCCTCTGTCTGAAAAAACACAAACACATACTGGTTTTGATTTTAATTCTGGGGATCTAGTTTCTTCACACTGGGCATAAAAATAATCAAAATCTATGTGGAAAACTACTCTTGTTTCCAATAACTCTGTATTCTATTTTGATTATTACTATATTGTGTATTCATCTAAATATTGACACGAGAATGTATTTTTATGGAATATCCTGTATCTGCAGATGAAAATGGAGTAAATCTCAAACCTGAAAAAATGGAAAAGGAAAAGCTCTATCATTGTATTTTTAAAAATAAAGTGATGTTACTTTTCAAAGATTCTCAGGATGTTCTAAATTGCTACGAAATTGAAGAAGCAGATTTAGTTGAACAAATTAAGAAAATTGACAATGATGACGATCTTGAAAAATTATTTGAAGATTATTTGAAAGGAAATACCTGAAAAATTAAATAAAAGCGAGAGAGCAATTTGTTATAATAGGAATTTAAAATTGAGCAACAACAAAAAATCTAAAGACGCAGAAGACATCTTATCAGAATTTGATTCTAGAAATAAACCTGAACCAACACCAGAACCTGAACCAACACCAGAACCTGAACCAACACCAGA
>NZ_JAILWA010000012.1 GCF_025699255.1 Nitrosopumilus sp.
CCTGAACCAACACCAGAACCTGAACCAACACCAGAACCTGAACCAACACCAGAACCTGAACCAACACCAGAACAACCTCATGATTCAAAAAAAATTCCTGAAGAGCGAGATGTAATTTTTGTTGGAACTAAACCTATCATGACATATGTTTCAGCAACTTTGACCCAACTTTCAACAAGACCTACTGTAACAATTAAGGCTCGTGGTAAACGTATTACACAAGCAGTTGATGTTTCACAAATGATTGTAAAACGAATGGATTCTGTAGGGTATGTAATAAGTGATGTTAGAATTTCATCTGATTCTTTAACTTCTCAAGATGGAAAACAACGTAATGTTTCTACCATGGAAATTGATATTTCAAAAAACTAATCCAAAATATTATGTATTAATTTTAGTTGGATGTTTTTTTCTGGTGATGTTTTTTTTATTCTCAAATAATTCATGTGATGTTAATTATTTTATGATTTCTACAGATATTTCTTCTTATGAACAATCCCTTGATCCTGAATTTTGTGAAAATATTCTTGAACGGATTGACTTGTATAATGATATGTGTCCTTCCCAAATTGAAATATTGGATTGTGGTTAAGAAATTACATCTATCAAAAAACTTATTCCAAAATATATTAACACTAAACTTAATCCGAACATCAACATTTTGTAATTTCTATTAGATAGAATTTGTGAACTTTTAGATATTAAAAAAGAAGTTCCTCCCAACCAAACAAAATCCATCCAAATATGAAGAAAGAATACTATGAGAATTCCTGAGAATGCCCAAATTAGCATTGCATCTGAAATCAATTTGAGTCCTATTGTAAGCCACCAAATGATGAAAAATGGATTAAATGCACTTAACACTATTCCTGTAATTAATGGGCCTTGTTTTGGAACTGATTCTTTGTTTTTTCTTTTTTGAAATACTGTTCTAATTTGTAAACTTGCAAATCCAAAAAGTGTAATGGAACCAACAATTGAAACTATTGTTTTAAATTCTGGAAATGCTTCTAACGAAAAAATTCCTATTCCTAACACAATTACTAATGGAAATTCCACAATTGAATGTCCTATTGCCATCTTCAATCCTGATTTACTATCTTTTTGTAATCCATATGATACGTTAGCTACAAAAAGTGGTCCTGGCGCCATGACTCCTGACGCTGAAATTACAATAACCATTACGACAAATTCAAAAATCTGTACCAATCTGCAATTTTACTTATTTATTATAAAATAAATTTGATTGACTCTCTACATGTACATAGAATCTTTGAGATGTTGTGATTCTTCTTGAGTTTCTTTGATGATGATTTCAGCTTTTTCTGCTTCTTTCTCTAATGATGGAATATTACATGATACCCCTGGAATCAATTTTGACATTGTCATACATAACTGCGCACTTGATTTAAAATCTGGACCTTGACCATTTGAATGAAATACTATGACAATCACGTCTTGTCCTGAAATATTCCCTTCGTTAAGAAGTATTCCTGGAATTCCCGGTATTGTTCCATGTTCTAATACTTTCAAACCTGCTTCTTTGATCTTGCTTCTGGCAGACTCTGTACTTCCGACTCCTATCATCTCTTCTTCTCCTTTGTCAGATTTTACTGCAACACTACTGACAATTAGTTTTATTTTGTGTTTTTTTGCCCATGACAGCATTGTTTTTGCTGCATCTCTGTGAAGTGATTGTTCTAAAGTTAGATACGAAAGAAAAACCCCTACCTTCAAATCTTCATTAACAAATATTCTTGTTGCAAAATTTGGTTTTCCATCTTTAATCACACTAATTGGTGGGAAACTTTCTGAAGATATTACTCCCCCAATTTCAAACTTCGATGTATGGATCATTGATTCTGTAGCAATCGCACTACTAAATCCTATGGATGGAAAACCATCTATGAGATAACCATCTTCTAAATTTATTTTCTTTAATTCTCTGATTCTAATTTTATGACTCAATAAACTACTTGAACTATTATCAAATAATAGCTTTTATCTAATTCTTTTTTTGTAATTTTGAAACTAATGCCGCATAAATGAATGGCAAAATTGTTGTAACTTCTGCATGAAGTGTTGATTGTTTTGCTATTTGTGTGACTTTGCCCCATGAAATTGCTTCCCTAACTAGTGCTCCACTTAAACTTCCATCAAATTCTTGAGCTGTAGTAATGTAAAATGCATAATCTAATCCTTCTCTGTATTGATTCCACCATAAAGTATGGTGCTTTGAAATTCCTCCGCCAATCATAAATGCTCCTGATTTTTCAGCTTTGAAAATTAATCCTGAAAGTAAATTTGCATCTCCAGCCATGTTTAATTTGAAATCACTATGTTTTTGTGTGAATAACCAAATCTGACTTCCTACCGCTCCGTCCATAATTCCTGGAACTACTACATCTATCTCATTTTTGTATGCCCAATAAAGAAATGAATCTTCTCCTAAATGTTTTCCAATCATTTTGCAAATTTCAGATGTACTCATTTCTTTATTCCCTTTTTGATATTCTTCTTCAAGAAATGCTTGCATTTTTTCTTCAATTAATGGACCATAACTGTCCATTGGAACTAACACATTGCCTAGTCTGTGGATGTTCTGATTTGCAAGCTCATTATCATCCATTGTAAATGAACCTTCTTTGTAATGTGAAAAATGTCTTGCAATATCATGATCCAATGCACCACATGTTGTAATTGTTACATCAAACCATTTGTTTTTAATCATATTTTTGATAATACCTCGTAATCCTGTTGACACTACAGCTCCTACAAATGAAACAAATCGTAAACATTGTTCATCTGATATCATTTCCGTCAAAATTTGTAATCCGTCTGATAGATTGACTGATTCAAACCCTCCCGACTGTGCTAATTCATCAAAAATTTTTTCTATTGATGTATTTGAGTCAATTTCAATATCCTTTACTGGACGACCTGGTTCTATCATGATCTTAATCGTCGAAGTCAAGTATAAAATTCTGCCTTAATCTGCTTGCTTTTTTTATTTCATTAAGAAAACTTTAAACCCGCCCAATAACACTCATTTTCGAATGGCAGGTAGAATTAAGGTAGGTTTAGTAGGGATTGGTAATTGTTTTTCAGGATTAATTCAAGGAATTGAATACTATAGAAAAAATCCTGATCAAGAAGTTACTGGAATTATTCATGATAAATTAGCTGGTTATGGTATTCATGATATTGATTTTGTTTGTGGGTTTGATGTTGGCGAAAATAAAGTTGGCAAACCCCTTCATGAAGCAATCTATGCATTCCCAAACATGGTTGACTGGATTCCAAAAGATGAATTACCAAAAACTGATGCCAAAATTTACGAAAGCCCAATTTTAGATGGAGTTGGTTTATGGGTAGAAAATAGAATTAAACCAATCGAAAATCCAAAATCTGTCGAACAAATTACTGAAGAAGTTAAACGAGTCATCAAAGATACTGGTGTTGAAATTATTGTTTCTTATTTACCTGTAGGTTCTGATAAGGTGACTGAATATTGGGCACAAATTTGTCTTGATACCAATACTGCATTTGTTAATTGTATTCCATCATTTATTGCATCTGATGAAACTTGGGCAAAGAAGTTTGCAGAAAAAAATATTCCATGTATCGGTGATGATATCAAAGGACAAGTTGGTGCAACTATTGTTCATAGAACTCTGGCCAAATTATGTAATGACAGGGGTACTAAAATTGAAAAAACATATCAAATCAATGTAGGCGGCAACACTGATTTCTTAAATATGAAAGAACAAGATAGACTTGTTTCAAAGAAAATTTCTAAAACCGAAAGTGTACAAAGTCAACTAAATGAAAGATTAGATGATGATCAAATTTACGTTGGTCCTTCAGACTTCATTCCTTTCTTAGGTAATACAAAACTCATGTTTATGAGAATTGAAGGACGTCAATGGGCAAATATTCCTTACAATATGGAAGTTCGCCTAGAAGTTGATGACAAAGCAAATTCTGCAGGAATTGTAATTGATGCAATTCGATTAGCAAAAATTGCTCTTGATCGGGGCGTTGGTGGTCCTATCAAACCTGCAAGCGCATATTTGATGAAACATCCTATTGAACAAACATCTGATGTTAAAGCAAAAGCTGAATGTGAAAAATTCGTTGCTGGTGACTAGTCACTGAAAATTATTTGAATCTGAGAATCTTATTTTTCTGTTCTTTTCATATTTTGTTAAATCAAATTCTTTATTCAATCCATATTCTCCTTTTAATTTAGTCACTTTAGTTGTTACAACTTTATTATTTTCAACTAGATCTATCATGAGACTATTTCCTCCATATTTTTGGCTCTCTACATTAGCAGCTAAAATTGGAATTCTGTTTTCTAAAGATCTTACCTGAACATACATCTTCCAAGGCTCAATGCCTCTTTTGACTATTCTACTTGGTGAGAATAACACTTGAGCCCCTTTTTTTACTAATGTGTTGGCTACATTGGGAAACACCATATCATAACAAATCACTATCCCAAATTTGCATGCTGTTTGGAAGATTTTGGCCTCTTTCCCAGGTTTGACATTGTTTTTTTCATAGTCAAAAGGATGTATTTTTTCCTGTTTTCCTACAAAATCCCCGTTTGAGCCTATTATTGGAGATACAATTGACGTTCCAGTTTTTGTGGTTTCATAAAATGCGCCTGGAATGATGGTCATAGAGAACTCTTTTGCTATTTTCTTAAATTCTGAAAACTCAGAATCAAAGTCATTTATCTCATTATTTTTCAGCCATTGTTCTGGCAAACATACGATGTCTGTGTCTCTCTTGCCTAATTTTTTTAGAATTTTTGATGCACACTCTATTCCTTTTTCATTTGTACTTTGTGGTGTAGTTTGGATCAATCCTAGCTTTACCATGATTTTACAATTCCTTCTTAGTAATTATAGTAGGCGTAATCTTGCGATCATGTGACAAAAAATGCTAAAAAATAATTTTACCACTACGAAAAATGTCATAACATAACAAGAAAAATTATGCAATTATGTCAACTAAACTTGTTAACCATCGATTATCCTTCGTATTGAGAATTTACTATCATTGGTTCATGTCAAAAAAGTTGAGATCTTTGGTTTCAAGTCATTTGGATTTAAAAATACTACAGTACAGTTTGAACCAGGTCTAGTTTCAATTTCCGGACCAAATGGATCTGGTAAAAGTAACATTTTAGATGCTATAATTTTTGCAATGGGAGAAAATAAACCCAAAGTTATGAGAGTCGATAAGCTTCGATCATTAATTCATGATATTGAAGGAAATAGACGTGGACCAAAAATGGCACGCTCCAGTGTACATTTTGATAATTCTGATAGAAAAATTCCTGTTGATTCAGATAATGTCGAAATTACTCGAGAAATGGATGCAAGTGGTGAAAATACATACTATCTGAACAAAAAGAAAACTAATCGAAGTCATGTACTTGATTTACTTGATATGGCTAATGCTGGTTTAGGACAATTAAACGCAGTACAGCAAGGAACTGTAACCAGAATTTCAGAATTTACATCTGAAGAGAAAAGAAAAACCATTGAAGATTTGATTGGACTTTCTTATTTTGATGATAAAAAAACAGAGTCTGTCAAACAACTTGATGAGGCTGATAGGAGATTAGAAATTGCTCTTGCAAAAATGGGTGAAATCAAAAAAAGAATTGATGAGCTTGAAGAAGAAAGAAACCAGAAATTACGCCATGATATACTTGAGCGTGAACTAAATCGCTACAAGGCAATTGCCGCTGCCAATAAAATGAAGGTAATTTCTGCCCAAAAAACCTCAAAAGAGTCCACTTTGAGAGAATTAACTGCTGAAATTACCACTTTTGACACTGAGAGAACTGCATTAAGAGAAGAAATTGGTGCATTAGAATCTGAAAAAAATAAACTAATGGCAGAAGCTAATGATTACAGTCAAGCCAAAGCTTCACTTGATGCAGAAATAAGTTCTGCAATGGAACAATATGAAATTGATAATAGTGCTATCTCTGCATCAAAAAAACGATTAGAACAAATCAACTCTAGATTGCCTGAGATTCAATCTGAAATCGATGATATTGATAATGCAAGAACTGATATTGATACACAAATTCAAAAAATTAAAGAATCAATTGAAGAAACAAATGTAAAGAAAAATAAAATTAATGATGATCTACAAATAATTGATTCACAAAGAAACAAAATTTTAACTGAACAGTCAGAAGCAGCCACAAAAAAATCTGAAATTGATAATAAAATTAAATCTCTCACAACCCAACTAAATGATACAAAATTAAAACTCTCTAAAGTTTTACATGAAAAAGATGAATCAAAAATAAAAATTGATACCAACTCTACAAAGTTTTCTGAATTAGAAAGTGACATTGAAAAACTTACTGGTTATCAAAAACAACTAGAATCAATGCTAAATAATCATAGTGCTTCTATCACTGAATTAAAATCTAGAATTAAAAAACTACAAACAAAAAAATCAAAAATTTATAATGATATGGATGAACTGGGATTAATTTTAGAAAAGTCTAGCAAGGCTGCAAACCAATATGAATCAAAAATTAAAACTGTAAAAGGATTCATGCATGAAGATTACACTGTTGCAAAATTAAAAGAAGATGCAGACAAACTCGGTATTGAAGGATTAGTTTATGAAATGATTTCATGGGATAAAAAATACGAACGTTCTGTCTTGGCAGTGAGCTCTGATTGGATTAAAGCAATTGTTGTAAAAGATTTTGCAACACTACTTGGAATTGCTGAAGTTGCTAGAAGTAAAAATCTCCCTAAACTTAAGATAATTCCATTGGACGCAATTCCAAAATTCAAACTTTCATTGCCTAAAGGTTCTGGAATCTTAGGGGTATTATCTGACTATGTTGCATGTGATTCTGCTTATTCTTCTCTTAAAACATTCTTGTTTGGGAATATTGTACTAACTGAAACAAGAGAATCTGCCTATAATATTTCTCAAAAAGGCTACAAATCTGTTACATTGGATGGTGAATTCTTTGAGGCAAAAGGTGGTACTGTTGTAATTGATATTAATTCAAAAATTTCAAAACTAACTAAGCTTATTTCTATGAGTAGTGACATTGATGGATTGTTCCAATCTATCAGCATCATTAAAAAATACCTGCTAAAGAAAAAACATTCTTTGAAAAAATTAGAAGAATCTATTCAATCTTATGATGAAAGACTTTTGATTTCTGAAAAATCTCTAACATCTACTACTGAAAATTATTCTAATCTGAAATCTCGAATCACATCTGCCTTTACCATGAAGGAACAACTGTCAAAAAGAATTTCTGAATTAACTGCTAGAAATGATATAATAGAATCTGAAATAAGTACAAACGAATCTCATGTTGAATCCTTACAAGATCGTATTACTATTGTTGAAGAAAACTATGCCAGTGGAGAACAAGATCGTATTGCCAATGAATTATCTAGAATCAATATAAAAAAATCTGATATTGAAAAATTATACACGACAATCATGAATGAATATCGTGATAAATCTTCTCAATTGACAACTTTGCAAACTCAGTATACTAGAGAACAATCTCAATCAAATCGTTTGAATGATGAAACTAATTCTTTAAACCTTGAACATCAGGAAATAGAAACAAAAATCCAAGAACTAGAAAAACAAAAAGAATCCAAGAATGAGATTCTTGTATCGTTACGTGAAAAAGAACAAGAATTAATTTCTACTTCTGGTTCTTCCATTGGCCATCTTAAAGAATTTGATGATAAACTAAAAGTTATGACTGAAAAAGATAGAGAACTAACAAAACAAATCAACACTTTGGAACGACAAACAGATTCACTAAATCGTGATTTGCATGATTTGATTGAAAATGAGGCTAAATTACAACAAATTCTATCTGCGTTTGGCTTTGATAGGGACATGGAAACGTTTGATGTTGAATCTATTGTTCAAGGATTAACATCAGAATTAGCCTCCCTTAATGCATTGAATGCTAAAGCTCCTGAAACGTATCTTGAAGTATCTTATGGTTATCGTTCAATGTCTACTAGAAAGAATTCTCTTGAAGCTGAAAGAAACTCTATTGTTAAATTCATTGAAGATATAGAGAAAGATAAACGTCAAACTTTCTTAGATGCATTTGACAAAGTCGATAAGGAAATACGTTTAATCTTTAATAAAATGACTAATGGAAATGCTTGGTTAGAATTACAAAATGAAGATGACATATTTAATTCTGGAATTTCTTATTTGATTCAATTCCCAAATAAACCAAAAAGAGAATCTACTTCAATTAGTGGTGGTGAAAAAACTTTAGCAGCTATTGTGTTTGTTCTTGCTTTACAAAAGCTAAAACCTTCTCCATTTTACTTGTTTGATGAAGTTGATGCTCACCTTGACGCACCAAACTCTGAAAGACTTGCAAAAATCTTAGAAGAAAGATCTAAAGAAAGTCAATTTATCATGGTTTCTTTAAAAGATTCTGTAATCCAAAAAGCAAAACTGATCTATGGTGTCTTCCCAAAGAATGGTGTTTCAAACGTTGTTACATACAAAGACAAGCGTTTGCCTTCTGTGAAAACTTCTTAATCTAGTTTAACATAACACGCCGAATAATGTTCATCGTTTATTTTCTCTAGATGAGGTTCATTAACACATTTTTCAATAGCATATGGGCACCTTGCTCTGAATCTACATCCTTCATAGACGTCAATGTTTGCTGGTTCGTTAATCCTGATTTTTCTTTCTCTGTGTAAATTTTCTGGATCTGGTTCTGAAATTGCATCAATCAGTGCCTGCGTGTATGGATGTTTGGGCTTATCTAACACTTGGTCAATTGGTCCAATTTCAACAATTTTTCCCATATACAAAATTCCTATTCTTTGACCAAAATATCGTGCAGTTGCTAAATCATGAGTGATATAGATAAAAGAAATATTGTATTTTTTTTGCAGTTCTTGCATCAATTCCAACATCTCTGCTCTTATTGAAACATCTAACATGGAGACTGGTTCGTCTGCAAGAATTATTTTTGGCTTTAGTGCCAATGCCCTAGCTAACACAACTCTCTGTCGTTGTCCTCCTGACAACATGTGCGGATATCTTTTTCCAATATCTTCTGCTGGTTCTAATTTCACTTCTTGTAACACTTCGATGGCTCTTCTGAATCGTTCTTCTTTACTTCCTACATTGTGTATTTCCAATGGTTCTGAAATAATATCTGCTATTTTCATTCTTGGATTTATTGAATCATAAGGATCTTGATGAATCATTTGACAATTCATTCTAATTTTAGATAAGTTTTCTTTATGATTATCAATTTCACTACCTTCAAAGAATATTTTTCCTGAGTCTGATTCTATTGATTTAAGAATTAATTTTGCAATTGTTGATTTACCTGAACCTGATTCTCCTGCTAAAACAAAAACTTCTCCCTTTTTTATCGAAAATGACACATCGTCTGCTGCTCTTACTGTTGTTGATTTTTTTCCAAACATTCCTTTTTTTGTAAAATATTTTTTCAAATGTTCCACTTTTAGTATTTCGTTCACAAGATATTGTTAAAATAAGAAGTATATCAAGAAATATCTTTTATGCGTAAAAATTGGGATAAAGCATTTATGTTAAATAAAGATTATTTTATACTTGAACGAAACAATCCAGAAAAATTTAGAATATAAAAAATATGTAATTGATTCTAAACTTCAATACTTTAAACCACATGCTAGTAAAATTGAAAAAACTTTTGCTGAGGAAATATCTTTCAGCTTAAACCGAAATACAAAATTCATTTCGCCCAAGTTCTTTTATGACAAAAAAGGATCTGATTTATTTGAAAAAATCTGCACTCTTCCCGAATATTATCCTACAAGAACGGAAATCCGTATTCTTCAGAATTTACAGGATGAATTACCTTCTTTTATTGACAATTCCTATAGATTAGTTGAACTGGGTAGCGGTGCATCCGTCAAAACTAGATTATTACTTGACATTTTTACAAAATCTCAGGAAAAAACTGAGTATTTCCCAATTGATATATCTGAAATTTTAGCTGAAAGCTCAGAACAGCTCCTTCAAGATTATGATAATTTACACATAACAGGAATAATTGACACCTATGATGGTGGTTTAGAATTTCTAAAAAATTACGACAAGAAAAACAATTTAATTATTTTCTTGGGTTCTAGCTTTGGAAACTTTTCTCATATTGATGGTGAGAACTTTTTAGAAAAAATTAATTCTACCATGAAATCAGGTGATCTATTTCTAATCGGATTAGATCTGGTTAAAGATACAAAAATTTTAGAATCTGCATATGATGATTCACAAGGAATCACCTCTGAATTCAATCTTAATGTCTTATCTAGAATTAATGATGAACTTGATGCAGATTTTGATTTGAATAATTTCTCACATTATTCTATTTACAACAAAGATGAACAACGTATTGAAATGTATTTGAAATCTCTTGTAAATCAATCAGTAATTATTTCAAAATCTAATCTATCACTAAATTTGAAGAAGAACGAACTGATTCACACCGAGCATTCTCATAAATACACATTAGACCAGATCAAAACTCTTCTCAAAAAAACTGGATTTAATATTATACATACGTGGTTGGATGATGATACATATTTTTCATTAACTTTAGTATCTAAGAATTAGATGTCTTCAGCACATCTGAATCCTGAAAATAACCAACGTTCATCTAGTCTAAAGAAGTTTCTGTAACTTCCTCTAATTGACATTTTTGGTGTTCCAAAAGATCCTCCTCTCAAAACTTTTTGATTTGTAAACCATTTGTCATTATATTCATCAAAACCTGACTTGAATCCTGGATAACCTGTAAATTCTGATGATGTCCATTCCCAAATATCTCCTATCATCTGATGGCATCCATAATGACTAATTCCATCTGGATATGCCCCTATTTCTGAACAGCCCCAATTGTATGATTCAAGTAAATTACATTTTTCTGACGTTGGGTTTTCATTTCCCCATGGAAAGACTGTTTTTTCTTGTTTTTCTTTATTCCAACATGCTGCTTTTTCCCATTCAGCCTCTGATGGTAGTCTTTTTCCTGCCCATTTACAGTATGCATCTGCTTCGTAAAAGCTAACATGACAAACTGGTTCTTTTGGATTAATTTTTCTAATTCCTAGAAAATCTCTTACATACCAAATATTGTCAATTTTTTCCCAATACATTGGAGATGTCCATTTGTTGTCTTTGACTTTCTCCCATCCATCTGATAACCAATACTTGTATGTACTATATCCTCCATCTTCAATAAATTCAAGATATTGCTCATTTGTAACAGGAAATATGTCGATTTTGTAATTTTCTAGGAACACCTTGTGTTCTGGTAATTCAATATCATAACAAAATCCTTTTCCATTATTTCCCATGGTGTAAATTCCCCCCTCTATCGTAACTGACTTTTTCTCCATTTCACTTGTTTTTGGGATTTCATTTTTTTTAACTGGTCTATATTGCTCTGCAAGTAAATGTTGCAAATCATATACTAACAGCTCTTGATGTTGACATTCATGATGGAATCCCATAACGATCATTTTAGCTGATTCTTCACTCAGTTTTTGTGTTTCAATAAATTTCTCAACTCTTTGATTTATTGTGTTAAAGTATTGGAAAATTTGGTCTGTTGTTGGCCTTGACACAACTCCTCGTAAGCCTTTGTCATGTGGAACCCCAAATTGTTGATAATAGGAATTAAGATATTCTGAAAATTCTTTAGAATAAAATTCATAATTTGTGTCAATTTTACTCATTATTGCTTCATAAATCCAACTAACATGACCTATGTGCCATTTTGGTGGACTCATAAAAAATGCTGTTTGTACAACAAAGTCATCTTTTTCTAAAGTTTTTACTAATTCTAAAGTTCTATTACGAGTTTCTTTAAATTGTTGAAGTAGTGAATTTCTTGAATCTAGCTCTAGATTTGAAGCCATAATTGAAAAATCTTTTTTTCTATTATTATATTTGTGGGTGTTTTGATACTAGTACCCTCTTGCAAAAATTGGTATTGATGCACTTTGCTCTTGACAATAGATGCATTTTTGACTGGTATCTTCACTCTCAAATGGAATTACTCTGATTTCTGCTCCCGTTTCTTCTTTGATTTTGTCTTCGCATTCTAATTTTCCACACCATGGTGAATTGAAGAATCCTCCTTTTTCGATTTTAGATTTAAAATCTGTATAATTTGAAATGTTTATTGTGTTGCTGTCTGCATCTTTTCTGGCTTTTTTCAGCATCTCTATTTGAATTTCATCTAGAATTGCAAATATTTTTTCTATTTCTGCAAAATTTATTGTTAATTTTTCTGAATTGTATCGTTTAGCAACAATCATGCTATCTTTTTCTAAGTCTTTGGGGCCTATTTCAATTCTTAATGGGACTCCTTTCATTTCCCAATCATTAAATTTGTAACCTGGAGACAATCCTTCTCTATCATCTATGCTTACTCTGATTTCTTTAGCTTCAAGTTGATTTCTAATTTCTTCCACTTTTGGCATTACTTTGTTTTCCCCTTCTTCGTTTCGATAAATTGGAACAATTACTACTTGAATTGGTGCTACTTTTGGTGGCAACACCAACCCTTTGTCATCACCATGAGCCATGATCATTGCGCCAATTAATCTCCAAGACACTCCCCATGATGTTTGCCAAGCAAAATGTTCGACATTATCTTTATCAGCAAATTTTACTTCAAATGGTTTTGAAAAATTTTGTCCTAAGAAATGTGATGTGCCCATTTGCAATGCCTTTCCATCTGGCATGATTGATTCCATGGTTGTTGTGTATACTGCGCCCACGAATTTCTCTTTTTCACTTTTTTTACCTGTTGTTACAGGAATTGCCAATTCTTCTTCAACTGTATTTTTGTAGATGTCTAGTATTTTCATTACTTCTTTTTCTGCCTCTTCTTTTGTGGTGTGAACTGTGTGGCCTTCTTGCCACAAAAATTCTGACGTTCTAAGAAATGGTTTCGTTGCTTTAATTTCTGCTCTTAATGCGGTATTCCAAAAGTTGATTTTTAGAGGTAAATCTCTCCAACTCTGAATCCATTTTGAATATAATGTATATGCTAAAGTTTCTGATGTTGGCCTTAATGCTAATCTGTCTCCGACTTCGTTTGTTCCAGAATGTGTTACCCAAAACACTTCTGGATTGAACCCTGCAAAATGTTTCTGTTCTTTTCCTAACAGTGATTCAGGAATCAAAATTGGCAAAAACCCATTTCTAATCCCATTTTTAGAAAATTTCTTATCAAATGTGTCTCTTAACGATTCCCAAATTGAATATCCATCTGGTCTTAGTACGATTAATCCTTTTACAGGTGCATAATCTGCAAGTTTTGCTTTGAGAACCACTTGGGTATACCATTCACTGAAATCTTCTTTTTTTGAAACTGTAATTCCTACGTCTTCTTTACCCAAACTAGAATTTGATGAATTAATTTAACTAATGAGCCTTTCGTGATAATTTGAATCCTATAATTTGTCGCCTTTACAAAGTACTTTTCCCATTACTCTGCTTTGGAAATTTGGACATACAAAACACTGGATGAAATGAATATCTTCTTTTAGAACAGGACATTCTACAAATTCCTGCTTCATCCTTTTGAGCATTTTTGGACTGACTCCTTTTAATTTCAATTTTCCTTTTTCATCCATCATGCCTGATGCTTTTAGTTCTTCTTTAACTGGATCTGGTAATTTTTGTCTTCCTTCTCTTTCTTGTATTTCTACTTCGTATTTACGGTCTAATTCATCAGCCATGTCCTTTAGAAAACATTCGGTGATTTATTATTAGCGTTTTTTAGATCCAAAAGCAGTTTAAACTTTAATATAATTAGCGATTTTTTTCCAAATCAGAAATCTATTGTTAGTAATTTTTGATGTTGAGGGAGTTTTGTATGATGAAGAATATCTCCCAATTCTTGCAGAAAAACTCAACAAACAAGATGAAATTTGGGAAATTACAAAACAAGGAATTCAAGGAAAAATTAACTGGGAAGAAGGATTGCGAACTAGAGTAGCTGCACTAAAAGGACTAGATGAAAAAACTTGTCAAGAAGTTTCTGATGCTTTACCTATAATGACAGGTGCAAAAGAAGCTTGTAGAGCATTAAAGGCTGCTGGATGGAAGTTGATGGCTGTATCTGGCGGATTCACTTTGATGATGGAACGATTACAAAAAGAATTAGGCTTGGATTATGTTTATTCAAATGAATTGTTATTCAAAGATGGAAAACTTGATGGCGTCACCATTAACGTCGATTCTGATAAATCCAAATCTGCAAGAATAAAAATTGAAGAATGGGGAGAGAAAAAAGAAGATATTGTATGTGTGGTAGATGGCGCAAACGATGTAAAATTATTTGATATTTGTGGATTGGGAATTGCCTATCGAGCACAAGATCTTGTAAAAGATTTGGCAACTACAACTCTGGAAGAAAAAGATCTTTCTAAAATTATTGATATAATCAACAAACACTACAAGCTTGAATTAGAAGCTGTCACTCCTGCATAAACAATTTTTTAGTCCTCTGCTTTAGATATTTTACTTGCAAATTATTCCTGTTCATTTTGAAAAAGAAATCAGTCCTTCTGATGATCTTTCTGATATTTTACTAAAATTTGACAACCTAAATGACGGGGATATTATAGTAATTGCCCAAAAAGTAATCTCCAAACAAGAAAAAAGATTAGTAAGCTTGTCCAGCGTTGTTCCTTCCTTGTTGGCTCAAGGGATCGCGTCTCAATACAAAAAAGATCCTCGAATTGTTGAATTGATTTTATCTGAATCAAAGAAAATTGTTAGGATGTCTCGTGGAATTTTAATTGTTGAAACTCATCATGGATTTATTTGTGCAAATGCTGGAATAGATGAAAGCAATGTTGAAGAGGGATTTGTAACTCTGCTACCCGTCGATTCTGATAAATCTGCACAATTAATTCGGAAAAAAATTTTTGAACGTTCTGGAAAAAATATTGCTATAATTATTTCTGATACATTTGGTCGTTCATTTAGACTTGGACAAACCAATCATGCAATAGGAGTATCTGGACTAAACCCAATTTTAGATTATGAAGGAACTTTGGATTCTTTTAACAAAATTTTGCGAGTTACTGCAATTGCAGTTGCTGATGAACTTGCATCGTCTTCTGAATTGGTGATGGGAAAATCTTTGAAATGTCCTTTTGCAATTATTCGTGACTATTCTTTTGAATTCGAAGAATGTTCTATTGACAAATTAATTCGTCCTGAAAATGAAGATCTTTTTAGATGATGGTTTTGAAATTTTGTTAAGACCAAAAATCGGGCAAGATAAACTCAAATAGATTTTATAGCTACGTGAAGTGTAGCTTAAATAAATTAGCCCCTAATACATAATATGAGTTCCAGGGCTGTTTTGTTATTTGAAAATAGCATAAAATCCGATTCTACTAGAAAAACTTACAATTATTGTCTTAGAAGATTTGTAGATTATTACAAGCTAAAAGGAATTGATGCATTACTTTCAGTGGAACCTAAACCATTACAAACAATGCTTGAAGATTATCTGTTTCATTTGAAAAAATCAGTCAAAGTTGCAACTATCAGAACTCATTTTGCAGCCATTGAGCTATTTTGTATAGTAAATGATCTTGATGGAGTCAATTTTAGAAAGATTCGAAAAATGTATCCTGCATCTGAAAAGATACAGGGTCGCAATGCCTGGTCAACAACTGATATTCAAAAGATATTGGAATCTACCAAGGAACTACGTACAAAAACACTCATTCACTTTCTTGCTTCTACTGGGTGTCGAATCGGTGCGATACCTGATCTAAAAATTGGTAATCTAACTGAGATGCCCGATGATTGTTTGGCAGTAATGTTTTATGAAGGCACTAATGATGAGTATGTTGGATTTCTTCATCCAGAGGCTGCATCATACATGCGTTCATATCTTGAAAGAAGATCTTCTGATGGAGAAAAACTCGACAAAAATCACCCTCTATTCCGAGAACGATATAGTATAGGTATAGCCAAACCTAGGAGTATCAGTCAGCCCAATCTGAGAACAATTATCCATAGACTGGTCACATCCACAGCACTACAAAGAGAAAAAACTGATGGACGGTTTGATGTAATGACCATTCATGGGTTTAGAAAAAGATTCAACACTGTTCTCAAGCTAAACAAGACAATCAATCCTGCAATAATTGAAAAACTAATGGGACACAAGATTAACCTAGACGGTGTCTATCTTACACCAACACGAAATGATTTGTTTGAAGAATTTAAAAAAGGAATTTCTGATCTTACCATATCTGACTCTGAAAGATTAAAGTCTAGAAACAAGAAACTGGAAGTTGAAAAGAAAAATTCAGAAAATCAATCAACCAAAATTAATGAACTGGAATCAAAGATTGACATACTTACACACAAAATGGAACTGATTTCAAAAACTCAAGAATCTAAATAATTTTCTTAGAAATCCCATCCTCCTGTTGGAGTCTTGTTTGAAAACCATATTGGTTGGAATTGTAATTTTCTATCATATTCTTTTGGTGTATCTTTTATGGTTCTTGTAAGTAAAGCCATCCATCCTAACATTCTCTTAAAGTCATCATGAAAAGAATACCAAATTTGACTAGATGAGTATTCGTTGCTTATCACGGTATCCATATAATCTCCTATAATTCCTAGAATCTGATACATTAGCCCCACTCTGAAATCTGTAATGGGTTTGCCTCTCTCATAATTTTTCATATGAATTGATAATGCAGCATCAACCAATCTTGCAAGATTGTTATTTCTAAATTGAATGCTGCTCATTCTCATTCTGTTTCCACTAAATGTTGCAGCATCTTTTGATTTTCTAGGATCTAGTATCTCTTCAAGCTCCTCTTCAAATCCCTTAGCTAATCTTGGGCTAGCTGCCATGGCTTCAAAGAAGTAAGTTAAATTTGCAAAAGCTGGAAAAATCGTATTGTCGATATAATCTACTTTCTTTTTGTCTAGGGCTCGTAATTTCTTCTTGTCTTCTGATGATAGTTCTTTTCCTTCTTTGGTTAATCGCTCTCTTTTTTTGTGAATATGTAACCAATCCTGAATAAAGGTCACAAGTGTCTCATCAGGTATGTAACTTTTTTCATCTTTGATCTTCTGAACCCCTTTAATTATCCCTTTTTTCATGTAACATCTACTCATATTGTTACATAAGTCTATTATTATCTATAATGAAAAGAGATACTGAGATTTCAAAAATCTGGGTTACTGGCAAGAGTTCCTATACCATGGTTATCCCAAAAAAATTTGCTTTAGATCTAAAACTTGATTCTGAATCCTATCTGGTAATTGAGAAAACCACTGAAGGTCTGATAATCAAAAAATTGGAGGTTGGACATGAAATCAAAAATTCTTGAAAGTCTTAGAGAATGTTGTAATAACACAAAATCTTACATTGTAATTTATGACGGTGCAGGTACTGGAGATTTACCTCTTTTAGTTTGTGAGGGTTGCTTAAACAAACCCTCATTCCAAAAATTCATTTTAGCTAAATTCAAATTTACTCAAAAAAATACAGTTGAAGACATTTTAAGAAATTATTTACAGAACTAAAATGACCAATCATTCTTTGTTCAAGTTTATGAGTCCTGCCTTTGAGCAAAGTAATTCTACTTTAAAAAATACACAAGAGTTTGTTTCAGAATCAAAGTTTCTTACTAACTGGTTAGAAGTAGAACATCAAGGTTGGAAGCTTCCTGCAATAGAAGAGCCACATGATTGGTGTGGATTGTGGAAAACTGTTGGTTGTAACAAAGTAGATGTCCATGAAAAACTAGGCAAAGGGAGATTAACATATGTTAAACAGTTTCGTCGTTCATGTTATCGTGCAAAATGTAAGTCATGTTATACCAACTGGATTGTACGACAAGCTAATGCCTCAACAAGAAGGATAGAAACTTTTGAGAAAAAATCAAACCAAAAACCAATCCATTTGATATTTGCAGTACCTGTAGAACAAAGACATACTCCAATCAAAATATTACGTCAAAGACTAAGTCATATACTAAAACTTGGAAACATTCATGGTGCATCAGTAATATTCCATCCATTCAAGTTTGATAAGAAAACACGAAGATGGTATGCATCACCTCATTTTCATCTAGTGGGATTTGGTAAATCATCCGACATTCAAAATGCCTTTGGGCGATACAAATGGTATATCAAAGAAACAGAAGAACGAAATTCTATATTTCAAACTTTTTGCTATTTGTTATCTCATTGTGGTATTCAGAAAGGATACCATGCTGTTACCTGGTTTGGCAGTCTCTCTTATAGCGAATTGCCTGTTGATAAAGAGCCCAGAATCACCAAATGTCCTCTCTGTAACGGAGAATTTGAGGAAATTTACTATGAAGAACCAATCCATCCGATAATACCGCCTGATAAGCACTTTGAAGGGGCAGTTGAAGGTGAAGGATGGCACAAGGTGTTTACTGTAGAGTATGCAGAGCCAACATATGAATATGCTCCAACTAGGGATTTGGATGAATTGTTGAAAGGATTAGCAAATTAAGCATTCATTCTAAATTTTGGTTGTGTGGGATCCTGTCTTATTTTTAAGATTTTTTTATTTTATGAATTTAATATTTCGTTATACCATTCCTATAAATTCAAGATTCGTGTAAATAATGTATGAGTCTGATTGAATCCCTTAGTGAGTTTTATACAAATTATGCTTGGTTTTTATGGATTCTGGGAATTTTAATCCCTTCTGTCATATCAGCTGTAATTCCTAAGATTAGAAGGAAATTCAAAACACTATTTTTTAGAATGATATTAAAAATTCAAGGAAATGATGTTGGAATAAATGCAGTTTATTTAAAAAATTATCTTGAACCTCCACAAGGAAAAATGAATAATGATATTTT
This sequence comes from Nitrosopumilus sp., assembly GCF_025699255.1. Lineage (NCBI taxonomy): Archaea > Thermoproteati > Nitrososphaerota > Nitrososphaeria > Nitrosopumilales > Nitrosopumilaceae > Nitrosopumilus > Candidatus Nitrosopumilus sp. Next base: position 18,966 of record NZ_JAILWA010000012.1, read on the forward strand.
TGATCAAATAAAAAATGAAATCTCCTATGATAAAATAGATAAAGTCAGCATGCACCCAAGGTTCCTAAAAATCCGTTCAAATAAACTTGGAATGAAACTTATAATTTCAATTGAGAAAGAATATTTGGAAATTGAAGATGAGGAATTACAAAGTATTCCATATAATGTAACAATTGAGATGGATGCGGATATCAAAGGTACCTCTAACATACACAATTTGGATGATTTTGTCACAATATCTGAAAAAATTCAAGAAATTATTAGAACAAAATTATTTCCAAATGCAGAAGTTGGGCAATCTTATGTTGTATGTACTGTCAACAATATTCTAAATGATGTATCTATAGATAATGAAAAGAAATTTGAATTTGAAGATAATCAAATCACTATGAGTGGAAACACTACAACCATTCTCTCTCATACTCCTCGTAACCTTACTCAAATTCTGAAGAAGTACGTCTACGCCTAATCACTTTACCTAATACAACGTAATCCATTAACTCATTAATGAAATACTCAATAAATTGACTATCTGAAATATCATCACCTTCATCTAGATTTAGTGAAACTCCTCCATATTTTGAAACTGATACACTTAGATTCATTTTCTCAAAATATCCTGATTCAAATGTAATGGAACTTTTTAACATTTGAGCATATTCTTTTGCAAGTAGGGGATCTTTAGCTATGTCTATTCCATGAATAGTTCCTCCTTGCCAGAATCCTGATCTTTTCACATTACTTTTCTTATGTTTCGGAAAATCTGTTTCTAATTTTTGCATGTTGAAGTGTACGGGCCTTGCAGTGTTCTTGTTTCCTCCTAATGCAATTGATAGAGCTTTAATGACTATTGGACGTTCTTTAATGTTGTTTGTTCTTACAAATTTATCATTAATTATTTGAAAAGTAAATAATCTAGGTACTAAAGAATATTTTATTTTAATTGAATATCTTCCTGTGTCTTCATCTTTATCTCTAGTATGTCTTCCAACTTGAATATAATCAATTAATTCACAATTCAGAATTCTATCCTCTTCTATTTTGTATTCTGATTGTGTTTCTCGTAATTGAATTACTCCTTCTACAGATTCTCCTTCCACCTCATGATTGAATGTAAAAATTTTTGAGAATTTTCCTTTTAATTTCATTTCTTCTTCAAATGCACTAAAAACACCATTAGTCATACTGTATTTTTGAGATAGTCTGATTTAATCTTGTTCATATTATAGTAATTTCTTAAATTTTATATCTGCATATTTTAGCCATAATCATACTTTCAAGTGTCCATCTTGACTAGAAATTGCTTCAAAATACAACTTGTGACGTTTCTAGTTAATCATCACGAGTAAGATATTGTTTGATCTTTGACCAACTGTAATACTAATGTTCATTTAACAATGAACAGTTCTCATTAAACCAATACTCATAAAATGACTATTGGTCTGTGATGCTACTCGAATTATTCTTAGTAACACTGATACTGACGGAACTTATGGTCTATGCGAAGAAATGACTTCTCCTAGAGAAAGCATCCTACTCATTTGTAAACAAAACCCATTGTTAATTGAAATGTAAAATATTTGATCTATTTCAAACGTCTGTAAATTTCCTTAAATTCTTTTGAAAGATCGTATGAAATGTTTAGTATGTGTGTGAGTCGGTTCATCGATACCATACCATTGCCCACCTGTCTTAGGATGGTCAGGGCTTTCTGAGGCGATGTTGCAGATGGCTGTTTCTGATTAGACCATGTCTTAAAGGAGTCCTCTACATCCAGACAGAAATTCAATACAAATTCTTTCCATTCTGGGGTTTGATTCAGCTTATCTTTTCCTAGAAATGCTTCTGCTATTGTGCGAAATTCGTTTTGCCTATCTGCATACAGCATTTTGAGTGATTCCTGAATTTTTTCTTCAGTATATTCTGGTGTCTTTAGCATGTACATTCCCTTAATTTCCATGATCTTAATTTGAAGAGTTTGTAATTAAACCAATCTGAGATTTCATTTTTTGAAAACGTCATGTCAAATCCTCTGGATCTTTTTTTGATAGATTCTGTTTTTTGCCCTTACTCGAAGTTTTGTATTGCAACAAGTACATCGAACAAGATCTGTCTTAATGAATCTGGAGCATACACTGCACCATTTTAATCCATTTTGATATTTGATTCCTCCATCAAATCGTTTTATCTTAAAATCTATACAATGTCCTTTGCATCTTGGTGCCAAGACAAATTAAAGAAAATCACTATACATAAGAACACTGTATTACAATGTTTGCAAATGTTTGCAGAATAAACTTCCTTGTTAAATGTAATATGCAGAATTATGATTCATGGATAGAAATATGATCATGATTGCAGCACTAGTCTCCTTTGGAGTGGCGTTTGGTTTGTGGTTCATTGTTTCTGAGACCCCCTCAGTATCATATGCAGAAAATATTTCTATCCAAAATCCCCCAGTCACACGAACCTTTACTGTGTTTGCTGAAGATACTACTATCGAGATTGCACCTGGCAAACGAATTGAAGCTTGGACTTACAATGGAACCATTCCTGGTCCTACTTTGCGAGCAACTGAAGGTGACAGAGTAATAATCAATTTCATCAACAATGGCAAACTTCCACATACTATGCATTTTCATGGAGATCATAATGAGAAAAATGATGGTGTATTCCAAGAAGTACTTCCAGGCGATTCTTACACCTATGATTTCATCGCCGAACCTGCTGGGGCATTCATGTATCACTGTCATGTAATGCCTGTATCTGAACACATACGAAATGGATTGTATGGGGCATTCATTGTAGATCCTAAAGAAGGATTAGAACCCGCACGAGAATATGTCTTAGTTAAAGGAGAATATGATTTGGAAAATCAAGAAACATGGACTCCTGATTACGTATTTTTCAATGGTTATGCTGACCAATACTGGACAAATCCATTGCCTGCAAAAACCAACGAGCTAGTCCGATTATACTATATTGACATGGGGGCAATTGCAGCCTTTGGCTTCCATATCCATGGAACGATATTTGATACAATTACTTCGGGAATCTGGGAAAATGAACCAATCAAGACACAGACATGGGAAGTAAGTCCTGGAAATGCCGCAATCTTTGAGGCAAAATGGAAAGAGCCTGGAAGATACCTATTCCATTTGCATGGAGTACCAGAAGAAAAGGGAACTATGGCTTACTTTGATGTAAGAGATGCCTCTTCTGATGCAGTTGATGGCGTTGATGTTGCAAAAACTAAATCTATTGATATGTGGGAATGGCAGCAAGAGATTGCAAATAGTTTGCAACAACCTGATCCTGATGCAGAGATTACCCAAACGTCTGTAGTTTCATCTGATCATGGACAACATAATGTCCCTACGTCAGATGATGTTGATACTTCACAGATAGTTGAAACAACTCTTTGTGAAGTGGAAGAAGGCTCTGCAGTAAAGTCATCAAACAAATCATATTATCCAAAAATTACTCAGATAAAAGCTGGAGACACTGTTACATGGACAAACAAGGACATCTCTGTTCATACTGTTACAAGCAATGATGATATCTTTGATTCTGGAATGATGATGTCTGGTGATTCGTTTGAACAAACTTTTGATGAGATTGGTTTGTATGAATACTATTGCATGCTTCATCCTTGGATGACTGGAACCGTGAAAGCTGTGTGATTATTTCTCAAAAGATATTTCCATCATTCTATCCTTGATGACGAAATCGATTTTTTTCTCAAATCCTTCATTGAAAATCAATTCTAGAACTGTTTTGTGATACAACGACCAGTTATATCCCAAATCATGTTTAATGATATAATTGTGCGTTGTATCTTTGATGGTGTGATTCATTTCAAAATCTGATATTTTCATTCTTGTAACAAACCATGCCACAAATGAATCCAGATCCATTGATCCTTTCATGAATGTGGCAATATCTGACACAATGCTTTGTCCAATTTTTTTTGCCATGTCTACTGTTTCTTGTTTTGAAAGTTTTTGAAACAATGCACTTACAATCGGCTTGGCTATTGGAACCATACCTACTTTGGGCACAAACATGTCCCATTCTACATATCGTGAAAAAATCTTATTTGCTAATACGTTTAAGCTAATTCCCTGAGATTCTGATTCGGCTCTAAGTTTTTCTAGGTTTTCACTGTCAAGTCTAAATGACATTGTCTCTGTTTTCTTTTTTTGTTCCGCAACCAATTGCGTTTTTACAATAATTATTAGTTAATTATGTATTGTGATTTGAAGTCTATACTCTGTAATGTAAGCTTGTCATATGACAAATCACTCATGTAGTTTACAATCTAATATAATTTAGAAAGATAATGTATAACATGGAAACATGTCCGAAATGTTCAAGTTTGATTCAAACAAGTGATACAAACATCTCTCTTCATGCAAAACAACCTTGGAGAAAAATTCAAGCAAAATTCTGCATTGGTTGTGATTTTGTAGAATTATTTCATAACTAATATTATGAAAATTATAAAAAAATGCATCCATTGTGGACGAGAGTTTGTAAGTTTATTTGAAAAAATTTGCTCAAACAAATGTAGAAAAGAGATTTCTTGACTTTGAATAACAGTTCAAATTCTTGAAACATCCCCTTCATATCTTTTGAATCTAGGCTTTGTTCGTAAACGGTTGTTGCAGCAAGGACAAAACACTCCTTCGTACAACAGCCATTGCTCGCATTTCTGACATCGCTTGTGCCCTAATTGATACCTTCTTCCCAAATTTGACCTTTGAACTTCAAACTCTTTGCATTTTCCAATACATGCTGGATGTGGACCTGAATTACGTGACATCTACTCGTATATCGTGTTTGTATGTCATAGTATGTCGTATGTTTTTGTGCTTACACGTAAGCTTGAGAGCTTACCAAGGTTAATCATCTCTAACTATCTATTACAATCATGCGAGAACAATATTTCCCTAGACACAAAAGAAATTGTGAGTTTTTTTCACAATGTTCTCGCTTTTTTCTAGTGAGTGTGATATGATGAATTTTTTACTTAAACAAAAAACAAAACAGATTGTACCCCGTCACAAAAAGGCTTTCTATGGCTTCTATGTTTTTACAGCTAGTCTGATTATTGTTTTATCTTTGGTACTATAGGTAATATCTGAACATGAAACAAAATACTACCCTCTACGTGATTGTAGGAGTTGTGATTGGGATTAGCTTGGCATTTGTTGCATTCATACAATCTCCTGAAATTCAAACAAGTGTTGCAGAATCGACTGATATTTATCCCAAATTTGAAAACCCAAATCCTCAAACACTGCATTATACTCTGATTGCTCAAGATGCAGAAATTGAAGTAAATCCTGGCGTACGGGCAAAAGTTTGGACGTATAATGGAACAGTTCCAGCCCCTACTCTGAGGTTTTCAGAAGGTGATGATGTCACAGTCAAGTTTGTAAACGAAACTCCGTATGCACATACTATTCATTTTCATGGAACTCATGATTCCGTAAATGATGGCGTGTTTCCAATGATAATGCCTGGCGAAGAATACACGTATCATTTTGTTGCAGAAGAGGCAGGACTGTTCATGTATCACTGTCATGCATTTCCTACATCTGAGCATGTTAGGATGGGTATGTTTGGTGCAATGATTATTGATCCTGCAATACGTCCAATGGAACCTGCAAGAGAATATTTTTTCACATTAAGTGAGTTTGATCCTACCAATGCTTTGGAATATTTTACAGAATACTATCCAATTAACGGATATGCAGGACAATACATGGATCATCCAATCAAGGTTGTATCTGGGGAATTGAATAGGTTTTACGTAGTAGGAATTGGCGGAGTATTACAATCCCCATTTCACATACACAGTACTATCATGCAAGTATATCCGTCAGGGATTCTATGGAATGAACCTTATTTTGCACAAACTCATTTGATTGGAAATGGTGATACTGCAATAATTGAAGCAACTTGGGATACTCCTGGAAAATACCTCTTTCATGTTCATGGCATTCAGGAAGAACGTGGCTCTATGGCGATAATTGAGGTGTTAGAAGATGATTCATCATTAAAGGATATTCAAACACCAAGCAATAACAAAGGAAGTTATTCAATGATCAAGTGGCAAGAAGACTTGATTAAAACACTGGAGGCTCCTGAATTAATCATCTATGAAAATCTTGGAGAAGTCAAAGTCAGTACTGCTGAAAAAATCAACACTGACAAAATAACAATTGCTAAAGATTCTTGGAATCCTGACATTGTAGAATCTTATGCCCCTACGTCAATTGAAATATCCTCTGGCACTACAGTTACTTGGACTAATGTTGATTCTGTAGTGCATACTGTAACAGATAATGAAGATTCTTTTGATTCAGGATTTATTCAAGCAGGAAATACTTGGAGTTATACATTCAAACATCCTGGAGAAATTGATTATTTGTGTACCTTACATCCGTGGATGACTGGTACAGTTTCTGTGAAATAATTGGCTTGATGTCATCGTTGAAAGATGTATTGTGATTTTAAATAATATGTTGGAGAATATTTTGTGATGTTATTATCTAGAGAAGATTTAGAATTGAAACTTGAGGACAATAAAACAGATTTAGATACTGTTGAACAGATTTTACAATACTATGATGATGCTAAAAAATATCGACAACTTAGAGAAAAAATTAATGAAATAGAAACTGATTCTTATCTTCTAGATAGGTTGGAAGCATGCGATACTTCAGGTGCTGCTGAAATTCTCATGAATTTCTTATCCGAAAAATAATTGGTTGATGTTACATGAGTGCTACAAATCAATTACGTGCAGATCATGATCAGGTAAAACGACTAGAAAAAATAGTCTTCAAATGCTCTGATGAATTAAAACAAGGGACTGACATCCCTTTTTCTGATTTGACAAAGATTACTATTGTAATTTCAGAATTTGTAGATACCATTCACCATTCTAGGGAAGAGGATTTCTATTTTCCTTGTGTTGCAAGTCACGAATCTCTAAAAGATGAAATTCATAGGTTTCTAGTAGAACATGAATTTGGTAGAAATGTGGCACGACTGATTTCACGTCATCTTAAACTATGGAAAACTGGATCTGATGAACGAGAACCTGTTTCAAGATATCTCAAAGCATATGGTGTGTTTCTCAAAGATCATCTACACAAAGAAAACAAGTTTTTTGATGATGCTGAGGCTCAGGTATTGACAAAACAAGAAGAATCTGAGATGTATGAGGAATACAAGTCTGTATTTGCTATCGTAAAAAAAGCTGAAGATATGATATTGGAGATTGATTCTTTAGAGTCTTGTTCTTGGTATCAAAAATAAACTGCTGTATGCCTGAGCCAAATCTAAATTTCAACTAGCTTTTTAGTACATGTGTAAATTGATAGTGTATGGTTGATCTGATTGATGAGACTGCAGATTATGTACTGGAGCTTTCCAGTCCTCAAAGACTGAATATTCTGTTTAAATTATTGGGTAAAAATTTGACTCCTTCAACCTGTGCTAAGGAAGTTGATGCAACAAGACAGGAGGTTCATAGGAATTTCACCCGTCTTGAAAAAAATGGATTGATAAAAAAAACAATGGATGGCACATATGCATTAACAACATTTGGAAAAAGTATTTGCACCCAAGTTCCGTCTTTAGTGTTTCTTATGCAAAACAGGAAATACTTTGAGAATCATGATTTTGGCGATATTCCTAACAAATTCAATATGAGATGTGGTCAACTTGCAATTAGTAATCGTGTCAAAGGAGTATCCAAAGTCTTAGAACAATGGAAAAATATCTATAAAAATTCTGAAGATTATATTTATGAGGTAATACCTGAGGTGCCTCTTGACATTATTGAACCTCTTGTAAAGCAAGTAAAAAATGGTGTTAAATTCCATTATATTTTTTCAGAATCTACAGTTGTTCCAAAGGGAAGAAAGGCTCTTTTGAAAAAATTGGGATTTGATAAATTAATTGAAAAAGGATTGGTTGAACGTAGAATGGTTGCAAAAATTCAAACTACGCTTGTTCTTAATGAAAAAGAAGCATGTGTAATGTTCCCTGGAAATGAAGGTGAACCAGACATAACTGAAATGTTTTATTCTGATGATCCACTGTTTCATGAATGGTGTCTTGATTATTTCAGATATTGTTGGTATGGATCTGACATATTCAAAGAAAGCAAGCTAAAAGAATAAAAGAATAAAAAAATAGTGTTGTTAGCCTAAAATTCCGCTATCAACAAGATATGCTCCAGCTCCTATTCCCATCACTATGCCCATTCCCATGCATAGAAGATCGAATTTGACGACCTTTTTGAAAGGAGCATGAACCATCATGTCCCATGTTGAGATATTTGTTTTCATGGTTATTGTTAATGCTAATAATACATAGTATGTGGTAAAAACAACACATTACGTGTAAGCTGAGTAGCTGACAATGACTAATCATCCAATTATTTTTATGAATGAAATGGCAAAAAAAGTGACCATTGTATTGGACGATGACCTTGTAAAAAAATTAAGGGTGATTCAATCTGATATGATAATAAAATTACAAAAACCTGTTCCTTTTTCAAAACTAATTGTTTACATGCTTAGAAAGGCTTTGACACCAAAGTTGCCATGATCTTATTGTCTTCACCATCGTTTAAAAGACGATTAAGCTTTGTTACATTTTCATTGATGTTATTGTATATTTTTGGACTGATAAATATTGAGCATTCGTATTTGGGATTACCTTCCCCTCTTTTTGAAATTACATATGAATCCAAACTCGTATTTGATGTTATTTTTTGGATAATTGTTTGTCTTTTGGCATTGGAGTTGGTGATTGCCTATATCAAAATACGAAATACCAAAACTTTTCTAAAAAAATATTGGCTTGAGATGATTTTACTTATTTTTATGCCTGTTTTTGCTGGATTTAAGATGTTGAAAATTACTTTGAAAGTTTTAAAACAAATCAAAGTAGGAAAAACTGCATTTAAGATATTTCAAAAAATAAAGAAGATTTAGTTATTGGAATAAATCTTAACTCGACTTGAGAATTTCTTTTGCTTTAGATATTATTTTGTAATAATCTGCTTCTGGTTCGGTGCTGATTAACATTAGTTCATTTTTATTTATCGGGATGGTGATCATTGTAACTTTGTCATATTCTGTTACAGCTGATTTTTCATTACCTATCTTATGTGCTAGATTTGTATTCTTACCCGATCTGTCTAAAGTGTAATGAATTGACATCATCATTTCGTCCTTGCTTAGAAATTTATCTTCTGGATTTTTTGAGATATCGTTTATAATTCCACAAAAGCGAATACTTGAATCAAAATTCAATATATTTTTACACGTATTTTCATATTCCATTTTTTTTATTTTACGTCTGTTTTCTATTAATATCTGATGGTAATTTGTAACATCAAAAATGATTTATCTCTAAATTTTCATAATGTCTTATCACCATTTTTGAAATTTAGATGTCTAATTTAATACGGTTAAAATTAATACCTAATCTATGGTAAAAATCCCTGACCCTATTATTCAGTTTATTGAAACTCAGGGAATTTTTGTAGTGGGAACGATTAGTGGCAATAAATTTGTTAATGTTTCTCCTAGAATTTTCTTTCATGTTGATGAAGATGTAATTTATTGGTTGGATTTTTTCAAACATAAATCATACAAAAACATGCAAGTAAATCCTTTGGTTACTGTTTCTGTTTTTAACAAAGATGAACTGAAAGGATATCAGTTTAGAGGAATTGTTAGTTTTATTACTGATGAACCTGTAAAATCTGAAATAAAAAATTTAATTATAGACAAAGTCTTAAAATCAAACTCGTCTCCTAAGCTCAAATCTCTTTCAGAAAAAGAGGTAAACGTAATTCAGTTTGAACCCCGTGTTTGCTATTCATTAAATCCTGAAGAATACTCCAACTTATCAATTGGCTCAGATGTGGATTCTGAATACTTTTTTCAGAAATAACTCCTTTCTCACAACTCTTATGCGTATAATGCATGGTAAGGCTAATTTGTTATAGCTACAATTTCACTTGTTAAAATAGATTTTAATATGACAAATCGCTCTTTAGCATTTAGTTACTGATGTCTGAATCTACTGAAAAAAAATTGGATGCAACAGGATTGTTTTGCCCTGAACCTGTATTTCGAACAAAAATTGAAATTGAAAGAATGCAAGTAGGTGAAATCATAATTGTATCTGCTGATGATCCAGCTGCAGAAGACGATATTTCGAGATGGGTTACAAGAAATGGCCACGAATTACTAGATCTGTCTAAAGATGGCGAAACAATTACTTTTAAAATTAAAAAGGTGAAATAATTCTAATCATGACTGCTGTCACTGATACTGATGTCTTGAATCGTGTAGGCAATACACCTCTTGTGAAATTAGATTCGCTTTCACATGATAATGTAGAATATTTTGCAAAATTAGAAGGTCATAATCCATTTGGCTCTGTCAAAGACCGAGCTGCATATTGGATGATTAAAGATGGTGAAGAAAAAGGGATTCTGACAAAAGGAAAAAGCATAATCATTGAACCTACTTCTGGCAATACTGGTATTGCGTTAACTGGAATTGCAAATGTTTTAGGCTATAAAGTCGAAATTGTAATTCCTGAAAAAGCAAGTAATGAAACAAAAGAGATTATTCGAAAATTGGGTGCTAAAGTATTTGAAACAAGTGATGATTTGTGTCCAAAAGTTGGTGCTGGAACTGATCAAAGCATTGCACTTGCTACATCCATTGCTTCATCTAGACCTGATACCTATTATTCTCCCAATCAATATGCCAATGAAGCAAATTTTAAAGGTCATTATGTTGGAACAGGACCTGAAATTTGGAAACAAACTGAAGGTAAAGTAACTCATTTCTTTACTGGTGTGGGTACTGGTGGAACAATCACCGGTATTGGTGCTTTTTTGAAAGAAAAAAATCCTGATGTAAAAATAATTGGTTGTCAACCTCAACAAAACCATTTGATTCAAGGTTGGAGGAATTTTGAAGAATCAGCAAAACCTGATTTGTTTTTAAAACGAGAAAATGTTGTCGATGACTGGGTTTCTGTTGATAATGACGAAGCATTCTCTGTTGTAAAAGAAGTCTATACTAAAGACAAACTCTTGATAAGTCCTTCATCTGCTGCTGTATATGCATGCATGAAAAAATATCCTATTGAAGGAGATGCATGCGTAGTTGGAATTTTTGCTGATGATGGTAGGAAATTCAAAAGTGTATATGCAACTCAAAATGTAATGACTGAAGAAGAATTTGATACTTCTTTAAAAGATGCAAAATACATGTCTGAATTGGCTTATTGATAATTATTCAAGAATTTTTTTCAAGTGTTTATCGTAAAATTCTCTGAACAATGTATTCATATCCATCTCATGTCGTAAGCATTGATTACTTTGATCTGTAATTTGATTTTTAATTTCTCTACTCCAATGACTTTGTTGTTTATCTTTAGAATTTATAATTGAAGGATTGTCTTTAATTTTCTCCATTGTCTCTAATAATATAGTACTTAATTGTCTCCATTTACTAATTCGTAAAAGAAACAACTGAGACTCTTCTTTATTTACTAAATCCATTATTGCATGAACTTGATTGTAATACTCTAAACCTTTCTTGTTGTATTTTTCAAAATCTTCTATTCTTTGTTTCCAATATTCTTTAGTTACTTTTTCTTCAATTCTATAACTGAATTGAATTTCTCCTAATGCCATGCCTAATTTTGCTAGGTTGTCACTGTGCTCTTTAGCCTCTTTTTTTAGATTTTCTGGTTTATTTCTCATTGTTTTTGTTTTATTCATCTGACAATAAAGAGTTTAGATTTTTGACTTTGCCCATGTATTTTGTGATTCTTCTGAATATTTTGACATGCATTCTTCACAAAAAGAATCCCACTCTGTAATTCCTAATTTTTTAAAATAATTCACTGACCATTTGTATGGTGGTTCCTTTCTATATTGAAATTGTTGAATAGTGTAAATCTCTTTTTCATGAAATTTATTCAGACATTTTTTGCATTGTGCATTTTTCATTTATCTGCACTTTCAGTGAGATATTTATCAACATCAATTGCTGCCATACATCCAAAAGCTGCAGCTGTTATTGCTTGTCTGTAACTTCGATCATGTACATCACCTGCTGCAAAAACTCCTTCTATATTGGTATACGTTTTATTTTTTAGTACTACGTATCCTTCTTCGTCTAAATCTATTTGACCTTTAAACAATTGAGTATTTGGCTCATGCCCAATAGCTACAAACAATCCTCCTGCATCAAGAGTTGTTTCTTCATTGGTTTTTAGATTTTTTAAAACTGCTTGTTGCATTTTTTGATCTCCTTTAATTTCAATAACTGCTGAATCCCAATGGAATTTAATTTTCTCATTGTTTAATGCTCTTTCTTGCATAATTTTACTTGCACGTAGTTCCCCTCGTCTGTGAACAAGATGAACATTTGTTGCAAATTTAGTAAGAAATGTTGCTTCTTCAATTGCAGAGTCTCCTCCACCAACAACAACAATCTCTTGATTTCTAAAGAATGGTCCATCGCATGTTGCACAATAAGATACTCCTTTACCTCCAAACGTTTCTTCACCTTCTAATCCTAATTTTCTAGGATTGGCTCCTGTTGCAATAATCACTGCCCGTCCTTCATATTCTTCAGATGCAGTTAAAACTTTGAATGGTTTTCGTCTAAAATCCACATCTACTGCAACATCATCTACTATTGTAGTCCCCATTCTTTGAGATTGTTTTCTCATATCAATCATCAAATCTGGACCCATGATCCCATTTTCAAATCCTGGATAATTTTCAACTTCTGTTGTGTTTACCAGCTGTCCTCCTGGTAAAATGCCTGATAAAATCAATGTATCATAACCTGCTCTTGAACAATAAATTCCTGCAGTGTATCCTGATGGTCCTGCACCTATGATAATTACATCATATTTTGTTTTATTTTTGTCTGGAATTTTTGGTTCATCATCTTTAATCTCTAAAACTGATGCATCTGCATCTGCTGCCATCATGATGCTACTAGTCTTAATTCCAATAATTTAAGTGAATATCCTTTTGATTACTCTTTTTCCATTCTTAAAAGAATTTGATCACAAATTCTTCGCATTTCTGAATCTGAACCAACACTTGAAATTCTTACAATGTCTGATGTTGTGATGATTCCTACAATTTTTTCATTTTCTTTCACAGGTAGTTTGTGGATTGATTTTTCTTTCATGGCTTCTGACGCTTCCCAGATCGTTTCTTCTGGATCTATTGTGATCAAAGGAGATGACATCACTTCTTTAATCTCAGTAAATAATGGTCTGCCTTCTGCTGCAACTTTTATTACAAAATCTCTTTCTGTAATAATTCCTATAGGACTGTCATTATCTGTCACTATAACACATCCTACACTCAATCGCTTCATATGTTCTGCAGCTTCTTGTATTGTAGATGATTTCTCTAAAGTAAGTACATTTTTGCTCATTACATCATTTACAAATGTGTTATTCACACAACAGAATCTTAAATCAATTATATGAGATAATTTCTAAATTATCATCTTTGAAAATCAACCTAGGTAATCGTTATATTCTTTAAAATTAAAAAACTACACAGGTTCTACATGGCAATTAAAACAAAGAAAATTCTTGTTCCTCTTGATGGCTCTAAAAATTCAATTCGTGGGTTAGATATGGCTATTCATATTGCAAGACAGTCTCATGGAACTATTACTGCATTGGCCGTTAAATCTGTGCCTGGAATATATGCAATTCATCCTTTAGGGTTTTTAGATTTCACTTCTATGACTGAAGTTAAAAAATTACTAAGTGATGCAAAAATCAGAGCTGCAAAAAAAGGAATTCAACTTACAGGTAAGGCAATTGCAGGAGACCCTGGTTATGATATTGCAAGGTTTGCAAATAACTCTAAAAATAAAATTGATATGGTTGTTATTGGAGCTCGTGGAAGGAGTTCTGCAAAAGAAATTTTCCTAGGTAGTGTTTCTAATTATGTTTTACATAAATCCAAAAAACCTGTACTTGTCGTAAAATGAGTAACAATTTTCAGAAAATTCTTGTTCCTCTTGATGGTTCTGTTTATTCTGAAAAGGCATTAGAACGGGCTTGTGAATTGGTTAACACATTTGATTCTAGTTTAATTTTGATTTATGTTGTAGAAAAATCCCTTCCGATTAATCTGCTTGATCGTAAAGAGTATTTAGATATTCTAAGAAAATTTGGTACTAAAGTATTAAAAAAAGCAAATGTAAAATTAGCAAAAAGAGGAATTACTGCAAAAACTTTTCTTAAAGAAGGAAACATCGTTAGTGAAATTCAAAAAACTGCAAAAAAAGAAAAATGTAATTTAATTATTGTTGGAAATAAAGGGTTAGGTTCTGTTTCTAGATTACTACTTGGCAGCATTTCAAATAAAATTTCTCAGTCTTCTTCTTGTTCTGTATTGATCGTAAAATAAAATCAACTAGCTAACGCATTTACAATATCTGTTTTTGTAATAATCCCTACTAATTTTGAATTTTTTACTACTGGAAGGCCACTAATATCATATTTGATCATTTTAGTTATTGCCTGCTTAACTTCATCATTTTCATTGATTGTAATTGGTTTGGTGGACATGATGTCTGTGGCATGAAATGGAAAGAGATAACTCATCTGATTTGAATGCATTTCTTTTAATCCTTTTTTGAATTTATACTCTTGAACTTCTTTAGGATCTGCAGATTCTGCAATCCATTGGGGAATTTTAGCAGGAACAAAATCTCTGAAGGTTACTATGCCTACTGGAATTTGATTTCTTTTGATAATTACTCTTGAAATACCATATTTGATAAGCAAACTTTCAATGTGTAAGATTGGATCACTTGGGGCACTTGTTATAACCTCTGTTTTCATAATCTTTGAAACTTTGATTGAATCTGAGCTTTTTGTTAGAAATGCCTTTACTAGATCTGTCTTTGTTACAATTCCTTGAAGTGTTTTGTTTCTGCCAAGTATGATCACTAAACTAATTCTGTGTTTTTTCATTAATTTTGCACAATCTTTGACAGAGTCTTCTTTAGTTAATGTATACAGATTTTTAGGTTTGAAATCTTTTGCTTTGACTGAATTGATTGGTTTTGTTCCTAGTTCATAGATTTTTTTTGCAATATCCTTTTCTGTAATTACTCCTATTGGATTTTTTTTATCAATTACAATTACTCTTTTTACTTTTTTCTCTAGTATGATCTCTCTTGTTTTCAATAACGATGTGTTAGGACTAACTGTAATTGGATTAGAAATTAATTCTGATAATCCTAGATTTTGGATATTCATTACAAACATTTCTAACTATTTGATAAATATATCATTAACAATATCAATTTTGAAAATCATAGTTGGTAATTGTTATGCTGACTTTTTAATTCTGTGGTATTTTATTGAATTATGACTAATTTGGTTCCCGTGTATGTTATTGGACTATCTACTGATGAACCTGCAAATGAAGTTCTCTCATCAAAATTTTCTGGTTCTTTGGAAAAAGTTAAACAAGTATTGCCTGATATTATTGAAGCAAAAATTTCTGTAAAATCTCAAAATACTGAGGGTACTAGAACACATTATGATGTTACTGCTACTGTTCTAACATCTAAAAACCAGTTAATCTATACTGATTCTGATTGGGACATTTTAAAAATTGCCGATAATTTATGTAGAAAACTAGAAGGTGAATTATCCAAACATGATGATAAGCGTCAACGAGAAAGTATTCGTAAGAGGGAGATTTAACCTTGTTTCAAAATATTCTTGTTCCATTTGATCTTTCAAATCAATCTACTAGGGCATTTAAAGTCGCATTGGATATTGCTAAAAATTATAATTCTAAAGTTACTTTACTAACTTGTATTGAAGGTGATGCCTGGCATCACAAATACTATGATGCCCGTGCAGATGCAGAACTAATTAAAAAACAGAAAAAAGTTTCTAAAAAATATCTTGAAAAATTAGAAATGTCTGCAAAGAAAAACAACGTTTCTATCAAATCACAAATAATTGCATCCAAATCTGTTGTAAATGATATTGTAAATTTTGCAAAATCTCGTAAACATGATTTGATTGTAATTGGTTCTCATGGCCGAACTGGTTTTGATAAATTACTTTTAGGAAGTGTTGCTAATGGTGTTTCCCAAAAAACTAAATGCCCTGTACTGATAGTCAAATAGAGGAAATATTGCATTTTGATCTCCATTGTTGGTAGCGGAAGAGTTGGCTCTTCAATTGCATTTCTTTGTGTATCTCATGGACTAGATGATGTTTTGCTTGTAAATAGAGATAGGAAAAAGGCAATTGGTGAAGCATTAGATATTGCAAGTGCTATCCCTGCAAACTCTAAATTCTCTATCAGTGGAACTGATGATTATTCCCGATTATCTGGTTCTAATGTTGTAGTGATTGCTGCAAGTGTTAGTATGTACAAAAAAGCCCGAACTGAAAATATAGATGCACAAGTAAAAATGATTAAAGAAATTGCACAACAAATTAAGAAGTATTGCCCTTCTGCAATAGTTCTAATTGTTTCAAACCCTCTTGATGTTTTAACATATTTCTTCCAAAAAGAAACTAATTTTGATAGATTCAAGGTGATTGGCATTGCATCTAGCTTAGATTCTAGTAGATTCCGCTATTACATATCTGAAACATTATCTGTTCCCCAATCTTCAATCTCAAATGCAATTGTCTTAGGTGAGCATGGTGATTCGATGGTACCTGTTTTTTCTGGAGTAAAAGTTGGCGGTAATCCTCTTTTCTCTATGATTGATACACGTGATGTAATTACAGAAAATGTTCGAAATTATTGGAAAAAGTTACGAAATTATAAAAGCAGATCTCAATTTGGAATTGCCAAAAATACCTTTGACGTCATTAATTCTATTTTGCAGAAAAACAATCTTGAAATCCCCGTTTCTGTTGTTCTTAATGGTGAATATGGTGAAAGCGATGTTGCCATGGGTGTTCCAGTAAAAATTGATCAAAATGGAATATCTGAAATACAGAAAATCAAACTTGATGACACTGAATCCTCTTCTCTAAAAAAATCGTCTGCAAAGATTAGAACTCTTATCCAATCAATTCATACTTGAGATGTTAATTCCTTGAATTTGATTTGATGTTTGGAACAAAATTTTTTGTTTTCTACCTGTGAATGAATCAGTTCCTTTTGCCAGTGTGCATTGTATAGTCTGCATTCTTTATCTTCACAAAATGTATCTCCTGTTTCATAATACATAATGGATTGTAAAACATATCCTTCACTAATTTCCGATATCCTTGAATCATTATAATCTAAAAATACTCCTTTGTATTTTTCTTTAATTTCTTCAGTTTTTTCTTCATTAAAATTAGTCATCAAATCAAGATAGTATTTTTTTGGTTTTGCAGGAGCTTCAATCATCCCTGTAGTGGATATGATTACCGGATTTGGACCAATCCATGTTCTTGCATGGTATCTATAATCTCCTTCATCAAATGTACATGTTAACTTGTTTGTAAAAATTATTTGAAAAATATCATCTTGATTTTCGTCTACAGGAATAAACTCTTTGATGACTTTCTGAAGTTCAAATCCGTCGTACAGAATCATTTCTTTTTTGTTTGACATGTCTTTGTTTTGAATTTCCATTTGGGTTTCATATGTTGAAGGTAGGTGTGTTTTAAACGGTTTTTTTAAATCAAAAATCCTGCAACTTGCAATTTTTTCATATATTGTTTGATCGTGTTGTGCAAAGAAATTTTTTCTTATCTCTGTTTTTACTGGAAATGTATCTGTGATGATTCTCTCTAATTTTTTTAATTGAATTTGAGGTACTGTAGGTTCATCATATAGAATAATTTTAGAAATTTTCACAAAATAACATTATTGGTATTGTTTATCTTTCTAACTCTTTGATTTTAGATGCTGCAATCTCAGCTGCTCTTTTACCTGAAAATAGCATTGAACCAAATGTTGGTCCCATTCTAGCTAACCCGTGGGTTTCAGTTACTGACATTCCGGCTGCAATCAAACCTGGATAAATTTCACCTGTTTTGTGAACTACATGTTCTTCTCCGTCATTTACAAACATTGGTTCCATTCCTTTCCATTCTGCAAGTCCTCTATCTACCAATCTTTTTACTGCTACAGAATCATGACCAGATGCATCTATAATCACTTTAGCTTCAAAAGCAACTGGATCAACACATGTGATATTTCGTGGCAATGCTGAAACTGGCATCCAATTGACCACAATTCCTGCAACTCTTCCATTCTTTAGTACCAAATCATCAAATTTTGTTAATTGAAGAAATTTTACTCCTGCATCACATGCTCCTGCAATCAATTTTGAAACTGCATGTGGTCCTGGTGTCATGTATAATCCGTCTTGTACTTTTTTATATGGAACTCCTAATTCATCCCAAATTTTTTGGGCTGGTTCTCTAACTGTAACTGGATTCATCATGTATCCTCCTAACCAATAACCTCCTCCAAGATAGTTATTTTGTTCAATGACTAGGACTTTGTATCCCATATTTGACAACTCTCTACTTGCTGTTAATCCTGCAGGTCCTGCACCAATTATGATCACGTCTGACTCTGCTCTGTCAATTAATACATCATGAAATTCATTTGCAATTGCACGAGTAATCTCAACTTCACGTACATCGGTAAAAATTTTCTCTGATTTCTCTGCAACAGCTGCTTCTTGCATGAAAAACATGAATTTTGTGAATAATTAATACTTTGCCTAATCTTTTTTAAAAAATTAGGTGATACTAATTTTCCTTATTTTATTCTCTTAATGGATATAGGAAAATTTTGTACTCTGAAGAAATTATTTCTCCTAAAAACTCCATATATCAAAAATTTATATCCAAACTAAAAGGAATTTCTTTGTATTTGTCTAATCTAAAACAATCTATTTCTGATCCTGTAAAATCCAAAATTAATTGGGCTAGAATTGAAGAAGCTGATAATTTTGCTAAAACTGTAAAGTTATTCCGTCAAGGAAAATATGATGAAGATAGTTTTAGAAGATTTAGACTTCAACATGGTGCATATGGTACACGAATGACTGGGGATTATGCAATGGTTAGAATAAAACTCCCTGCAGGAGAAATTTATCCCAACCAAATTGAAAAAATTTCCCAACTAAGTGAACAATATTCTATAGGTAGTGCTCATTTTTCTACTCGTGAAAATCTCCAACTTCATTGGGTAATTCTTGAAGATGTATCTGAAATATTCCGTGGTTTAGCTGAAGTTGGATTAACATCTAGAGAAGCATGTGGTAATTCTGTTAGAAATGTGATGTGTAGTCCTTTATCTGGTGTATGTCCTGATGAAAAATTTGATTCCACTCCTTACGCACTTGCAACTGCAAGATTCTTTTTACGAAACCCTATGGCCCAAAATTTGCCTAGAAAATTCAAATTTAATTTTACATGTTGTGAAAAACATGGAATGGTTAGAATTGTCGATGTAGGACTAATTCCTCAGATTAGAAATATTGATGGCACTACACAAAAAGGTTTCAAAATTTTCTTAGGTGGTGGATTAGGTAACAAATCATATGTAGGACATCAACTTGAAGACTTTACTCCTGAAGAAGATTTACTTTATACCTCTATTGCGGTAATGCGAATTTTTGATAGATTAGGTGACAGAAAAAATCTTGCAAGAAATAGAATGCGTTATCTTGTTAATGATATGGGCTGGGAAAAATTTCAAAACCTTGTTTTCAAAGAACGAGCTATTGTTAGAGCTACTCAATCCGTAATTACTCAATTGGATGTTGATCATACTACAAACGAAGTTAAACGACCAATACGAATTTCTGATGAAAGTGGTTCTGATACAATTCCTGATGGCTATGCTAGATGGCTAAAAACAAATACTGTTAAACAAACACAACCTGATTATCGCTCTGTATTCATTACGTTGGAAGCTGGTGATATTACGTCCAGTCAACTAAATTCATTAGCTGATGTGATTCGCAATTTTTCTTCAGAAGGCAAAGCCAGATCTGGTTTTAATCAAAATGTTGCTTTACGTTACGTTCATGAAGATGATCTTCCACGCCTATATTCAAAACTGTTAGAAGTGGGATTAGCAAAATCTGGTGCTTTAACTATGACTGCTCCAATTGGTTGTTCTGGAACAACTTCATGTAATCTTGCATTGACTAATTCTCACAGACTTGCAAAAGAAATCCAAAGAAAATTCCTTGAACTAAAACTTGATGAAGATGATGATCTTAGTGATGCTTCAATCAAAATTAGTGGATGTCCTAATTCATGTGGACAACATGGTATTGCAACATTAGGTTTCTTTGGTGGTGGAGGTCGTGTTGGAAAAGACATGTATGCTAATTATCAAATGTCTATTGGTGGTCGTTCTGATGGTGATACCATGTTGGGACAAACCTTACTTCGAGTTCCTGCAAAAAGAGTTATTCCTGTTATCTTAAAGATAATTGATATTTTCAAGGAAAATAAAAAACCTGATGATACTTTGAAAACATGGATTCATAGAGTTGTTAATGGTAATGAGGACTCTAATATCAAATCCATTGGAGATATTAAAAAAATTATTGAGCCTTTGACAATTCCTCCTACTATTGAAGAAGATCCTGACTTTTACTTGGATTATGGAAGTGATACAAGCTATCATACAAAAACTGGAAAGGGTGAATGTGCTGCTTGACCGGCACCGATAAAATAACAACTGATGTAGATTCTTTACGTTCAGAAATTAGAGACAAAAGCATTAGAGTCATTGATGTTAGAAGGGAGGGAGATTACAAACAAGATCATATTCCTTCTGCTGTAAATTTACCCCTTGCAAATTTACTATCTGATGATAGTCCTGAAAGAGTAGTCAAACTTGTAAATTCAATGGGTATTGACGATGAAACTCCTGTGGTTGTATATGATGATACTTTTGGTGCATTAGCATCTCGAGTTGCATGGACGTTGGAATATCTTGGTCATTCAAATGTTACTTTACTTGAAACAACTTATAGTAATTGGAAATCTCTTGGACTGGAAAATGATTCAAATGTTCCTGAAATTCAGGCCAAGGAACATTCTGTGAATTTGCAATCTGATATATTAGCAACATCTGATTACTTAGAATCTGCAAAATCTAGAGATGATGTAATTTTGATTGACAATAGGGAACGACTTAATTTTCTTGAACAGCATATTCCAGGAGCTATCAGCCTTCCTTACCGTACTCTGGCATCAAATGATAAAATTTTACGCTCAAAAGAAGATATGAAAAGATTATTGGAAAATCGAGGCATTACTGGTAATTCTGAAATTATTACTTACTGTGGTAGTGTGGGTACTCTTTCTGGTCTGGCATACTATGCATTGAAATCTGCTGGGTTGCCCAACGCAAAGCTATACGTTCGTTCTTTTAAAGAATGGAAAAACCTTCAGAAACCTACTGAAAAACAAGAAGATGCTAGTTATTGGGATTTATCTGCCGAATAATTAGGAAATTTCACTTCTGAGCTTTTTTGTGACTGTTCCTTCTATGTTGTCAAACAAAATGATCATTTTTTCTTTGTTGTCTATTAGATAATCTACTCCTCTATCTTTTAATCTGATTTTCCATAATCTGATTTCTCTATGTTCATCAAAGAAATTTTCTATCATTTGTTCACCTGATTTTTTTGGGTCAATGAATTCTTCAAAAATTTCAATCGTTTTATCAACATCTTCCTCATCAATTGCTTCTTTAACTGATTGTATTGCTTGACTTAACTGTTTTAAATTCTTCACTGGTTTTGGCAATGTTTTTTTGGTAATTCCAAACAATCCTTTCTTTTCTTTACCAATCTTTTCTGCAATGTTGTCTGCAAGATCATAAACTGGGATTTTACTTAAGCCATCTCGTTTTTCATTTTGAACAATTAGTCCTTTCTCTAACAATTTCTTTAATGCTGTTTCTGCATCAACTTTGTCTAGAAATGTTGTCCAAACAATAGCACCTAATGTATGGTATCCTTGCCTAATTGATTCCAACACTACTACTTCTTCAATTCTTTTGAACCCTTCTTCAATTCTTACATTCATGAAATCTTTATCTCTAATTGACTTTCTTGCATTTTTGACATCAATTTCGATTGAACGTTTTAGTGATTCTAGTGCTTCGGGAACTTGATTTAACAATGATAAGAAACAAGCTTGATTGTACCATGCCATTCCATATGTTGGATCTGATTCTATTGCTTTCTGTGATGCATCAAGTGCTTTTGCATAATTTTTTTGTTCATAATGCACCAATCCCTTAAGATTCCAAGCTTCTGGGTTTGTTACATCTATATCTAAAATTTTATCATACACTTTTAGGGCTTCTGGATATTCATCTAAGTGGAATCTCGCATATCCTAATTTCATTAATGTTTCAACATTATCTGGATCAATTCGTAATGCTTGCTCAAAAATTTCTATGGCATCTTCTAATTTCTCATCTGCCATGAGGTTGACTCCTTTTTTGAATAATTTTTTACGATTATAATCAATATCTACTAGACTACGTTCTTGTGGGATGGTTTCGGTGGATTTTGATTCTTCTGCCGTCTTCTTATTTTCCTTTGATTTTCTACCAAATGGTTTCTTCACAGCTCAATTATCTGTTTTATCTAGATAAATACCAACCTTAATTGAGCCTACTACTAATCCTAAATTTCTAATAGATTCATGCGATCTAAATACAGAAATACTTGAAATATACACAAACGATTGTGTCATCTCAGCCACGATTAGAGATTCAAGGACAGGCACCATTCAAGCAATCTGGTGTATATGAGGCTCAAATTGCTATTGTTGATAATAAACCGACTGATGAGCAAATTCGGACAAAACAATTTTCATCTTTGTGGCGAGGAAATTTTCATCTTAGAGTAAAAGATGGAATATTTTCTGAAACTCTAGGTTCTACTACAAACCCTCTTCCTACATCTATTACTAATCTTGACAAAGTTTGGATTGTTGTCACTGACTTGTTTTCTTCCTTACATACTGTATTTGATATTCCATTGACAAAATCTTCCACATCTGAAACAATATCTGAACCAAAAACTGAATCTGTTTCTAATCCAAAAACAATTTCTGATGGCCCTTCACCTAAACGTTCTAACCCCAAGATTTCTACATCTGGTCCTAGCGGTCCACCCGGCGACAAAGGTTCTACTGGTCCACAAGGTCCACCCGGCGACAAAGGCCCCTCTGGTCCTCCTGGTCCACAAGGTCCACCTGGAACTAAAGGCCCTGAAGGTCCACAAGGTCCACCCGGCGACAAAGGTTCTACTGGTGACAAAGGTCCACAAGGTGACAAAGGAATTTCTGGAGATAGAGGATTAACTGGCGATAAAGGGATTACTGGCGATAAAGGTGATAAAGGTGACAAAGGAATTTCAGGTCCACCCGGCGACAAAGGTGAAAAAGGTGCAACTGGTCCAATTGGCGACAAAGGCCCTAGTGGATTAAAAGGTCCAATTGGCGACAAAGGTGAAAAAGGTCCGACAGGACCTGTTGGTGAAAAAGGTGCAGGTGGATTAAGAGGTGTCCCTGGTGAAAAAGGCGACAAAGGTCCGCAAGGTGTTCCTGGTGATAAAGGATTAACTGGTCCGACTGGTCCCCCCGGTGAAAAAGGACCTACTGGATTATCTGGTGTTCAAGGTGAAAAAGGCATTCAAGGAGGTCCCGGTCCAATTGGCGACAAAGGCCCTAATGGTCCACCCGGCGACAAAGGCCCTATTGGCCCTCCCGGTCCCCATGGTGATAAAGGATTAACTGGTTCTAATGGTCCAATTGGCGACAAAGGCCCTATTGGCCCTCCCGGTCCAATTGGTGAAAAAGGAAACAAAGGAACAGAAGGTCCAATTGGTGAAAAAGGCCCACAAGGCCCACAAGGTCCAGCTGGCTCTAAAGGATTAACTGGAGTACCTGGCCCACAAGGTGAAAAAGGTGAAAAAGGCCCTAATGGTCCAATTGGTGAAAAAGGACAAACTGGTCCACTTGGCGCTCCCGGCGACAAAGGCCCACAAGGCCCACAAGGCTCACAAGGAGAACGAGGAACAACTGGTCCTTCTGGTGAAAAAGGCCCACAAGGCCCACAAGGAATCCAAGGCCCACAAGGAGAACGAGGTCCAACTGGTCCAATTGGTTCTATTGGCGAGCAAGGCCCTGTAGGCGGTCAAGGCCCTGTAGGTCCTCCTGGTCCTAGAGGTCCTCCTGGTCCACCAGGTGAAAAAGGCCCTGCAGGTGGAGTCTCATCCGAACAAAAAGCACTTCTAAAAGATTTGTTGGAAATACTTACAAGCAAAGACATTATCACCACTGAAGAACAAATCAAATTGATGAGTTATCTTTATTGATAAATAATACATTTATTTTTAAAATTTTTTCATCGTAAATTATTTCTGATTTTAGATCTTGTGATGTTTTTCATTTTTTAATCTTTTTATCAACTTCAACACAAAGATTTTTTCTATTTTTATTTGAAGCTAAACTGTTTCAATATTTTTCACATGGTGACTAAAATGTTTTTTAAAATATCTAGTTTCCACTAAAGAATTTAGAAAAATGAAAACAATTCGCCTGCTTGACGATTGTTAGTATGTTGAAGAGATTATCGTCTTCTTGCTGCCTTTCTCTTTGGAGCTGCTTTTTTAGTTGCAGTTTTTCTCTTTGGAGC